>JAJYIJ010000028.1:0-6955 GCA_021790135.1 bacterium
GGTAACGATGGAGGTATAGGAGACACGGGTGTAGAGAGTGGGGGAGGATCAGGCGCCGGCGGCGCGGCAGGCGCAGCTTTGACGGGTAACTCTGTACCAGGATCGGTTGCTGGCGTAGTCGGTGGTCATGGTGGTAGTAATGGTGGCAGTGGTGGTGGAGGTGCTGGCAGCAATGGCAGTGCTGGGAGTAGTGGAAATACAGGGAACAATGTTAGCAAGGCTATTGGTACTACCACTGGCGTGACCGGTGTAGGCGGGGGAGCAAGTGGTGGCTATGGCTCCTATCCAAGCGTTGGAGGAGGAGGCGGTGGTTCACCCGGGTCAAATTCCGGCACGATTTATAATTCCCCTCATTCTAAAATTGGTGCATATTTGCTTGCCGATGGGTCAACACAATTGGGTGGCTCGGTTGGTAATGGTAGTAGTGGTGGCGGCGGTGGCGGCGGTGGCTTTGGCAACGATGGATGGGGAGGCGGTGGCGGCGGTGGCGGCGGCTCTGCCTCAAATGGTGGTACCGTATGGGTGGCCGCGCGCAAAGTTGAAGGTACAAATATTACGATTCAATCAGTCGGCGGTAATGGCGGTGGCGGTGGCAATGGGGGAAATTGCTATGGCACATATGGCGGTAATGGCGGTGGCGGCGGTGGCGGTGCTCCAGGCGGTAATGGCGGCCCAGTATTATTTTTCTACAGTAGCGGCACACTGCCAACTATTCAATCTCTTGGCGGAAGTGGAGGGAGCGCGGGCGGCGGTGGCACCGGAACTTATGCCAATGGTAGCTCGGGTAGTAGCGGCCCTGCCGGCAACAACGGGATAACATATAAATTTCAAGGTTAAAAATTAAATATATGCAAAAACAAAACATTTTAGTTGATGAATTATTTGGTCATGGTGCATCAGTCGATAGTCCCGATGGGCGAGATTATCCTTACGATGATGTCGCCGGCGAGGCTCCGGTTGCTGTAGATTGGAAAAATGGTTTTGATATTCGCAACATTCTTCGTTGTGATATCCCAATAAAAAATCAAATGCGATCATGGTCATGCGTGGGTCAAGGTGCAAGTTATTATGAATGGGTACTTCTTAAGAGGGCAGCAAACACCGCCGGAATTGAATTGGATCCTATATCAGCTAAAGCAATTTATTCCCAAATTAATCTTGGCTATGGTCAGGGTGCTAGCATCCGTGATGCTTTTTTGCTCGGGTTAAATTGGGGCGCTCTTCATGAAAAACAGGTCCCTAGTTCATGGCCAGATGGCACAACAGATGAAGAATTTATGATTGATAAGAGCTGGAAAACGGCGGCGCTCGACGCACTTGCTAAATTGTTACAAGGTAAAGATGCACGTCTTATTCAGGCAAATGACAATATGGATTTATTTGCATTGGCTATTGCAAATAATTTTGGTGTAGTTGGTGGCGTGATTGGGAGCAATGGTCATGGATGGGGTTATGGGGATGATCCGACGCCACCCAATCCAGGAGATAATACATGGGGTCATTGTCTTTATTTTGGTGCATTCGGTATCGATGAGCAGGGCAAATTTATTGCAAGTCCAAATAGTTGGGGTCAGGTTGTTGAACGTCCGCAAGGCGCATGGCAGCCTGGATATGCACCAGGGTATGGATGGCAGAAGCTACGTGCCGATTATTTCACCAGAGCTTTGCAATTCAATCCATGGACGTATACAGAAAAGATTGATGAACAGAAATTAACCCCCATTCCGGTTCCAACTGATTTTGTGCACACTTTTTCACCCTCAATCTATTATGGAAGTAAAAATAGCGAGGTCGCGGCATTACAGACGGCTTTAGTAGTCCAACACTATCTCGATCCGCAATATATCACTGGATACTATGGGCCGCTTACGGCTGCCGCAGTGTTGAAATTTCAACTAGCAAATAATGTGGATGTTGTTTCGGTACTTGAATCCTTAAGGGGTCGAGTAGTCGGACCGAAAACGACAGCCGCTTTAAATTTATTTTTTAAGCAACAAATATGAGTTTAAAAACTTTTGTTGCCGCGATTGACGGCAAAAAAACATACATCGTTGCAGTGGTATCTGCCCTCTATGCACTTTTGGTGTTGGGATGGGGACAAAGCAACTGGAATGGAGCACTTCAAGTAGTCATTGGTTTCTCTGGTACATTAACTGGTTTGCGTTCCGCGCTTGCTAAGATTGAAAAAGTTTTGCAAGCAATTAATTCAAACTCAAATGTTCCAGCGAGCGACGGAAGTCAACAGGCTCCCGTCAATCAATAGACGATTGGGCCAAAGGAGGACAAAAATACCGCTCCCGACAGCGGTATTTTTTGTTTTACACAGTTTGCCTTGACAAAAATAATGGGGTATAGTAAGGTCAGATGTTATTCATTAATTTTTTATATGTTTAAAAAAGTAGCGATTGGAATCGGTGTTCTGTTATTGCTATTTATAGTGGCTTTGATTTTGGTACCAAACCAGACTCCAACCCAGCAAAATAATCAGAATCAACAGCAGCCCGCGGCCGCTACACCTGCTACCACCACACCAACGACGGTCACGAATCCTACTCCATTATCAATAATGACAGCAAGCGTAAAGCACTATCAAGATTTATTGAATGCCGGCGAGACAGCGCTTGGTGATAAACCTTATACAAGTGCAAATGAAGCGCTTGCCGCATTTTCGGATCCTAATTCGGCCGCCAGCAAATTTAGTGATTACCGTAAAAATTTGGATCCGCAAAATGACATGAGTTATCTTGATGCTTTTAAACAGGCAGATAATTTTTTTACAGCAAATAATGAGCCGGCCGCGATGGCATCATGGCGAGACAGCATGACAGAGATGACACAGGATTTATATCAGTGGGTTGAAGTCGCTACAAAGTGGCAGGATGGGGAGACATCTACTGCTAATTTATCAGTAGCCCAAAATAAAGTTACAAACGATCTTAATCAAGCCCAGTCGATAGCTGAAACTATAAAATAAAATTAAAGAATAACCATAACCCGTATCCAATCGGGTTGCCCTCTATGGGGGCTGCGAGATGGTTAGAGAAGGACAGCCTTGGTGTGTTATACTAAAAGGTAGGAGCCTAAGGCTCCAGAAATCCGTTGTTGACCTTCCGACTAGCCTCGCAGCGACCTCGGGAGTAATCAACAACGGATTTTTTTATGCAGTTTAGTGATGCCCTACAAAGATTTGTCGAATGGAAATCGTTAGGAGTGAAAGAGGGGACGATTCGTGGGTATGATTTAATTCTCAGACAATTTTGTCTTTATATTCGTAATAAAGAAGTAGAATCAATAGTTTTGGAGGATATTCTTAGTTGGTTTAAATTAATGGGAGCATTGCAGTGGGATCGAAACTCATTCATACCCAAAGCAATGGCGCTTCGTAAATTTTTTGAATTTTATAAACACCAGGGTTTTCCAGTGATTGATCCATGGCTCATCCCGGTTCCTGAAAAAGAATACAAATTTCCGCGTGTTGCCGATGAAGATGGATATCGTAAGCTAATGGCAACAATTCCGATAAAAACGAATGATCCGCGTCATATTCGAAACAGAAGCATAATATCCATGCTCTGGGATACGGGGGCACGAAATGGAGAATTGTTGGCATTAAATATGGATGATGTAAATTTATCCGGGAAAAAGGCCGTTATTAAAACTGAAAAATCGAAAGGATCACGCCCCGTACGTATCATTTTTTGGGGTGATGAAACAAATTATTACCTGGAGCAGTGGATTAAAAAAAGGGAAATGTTGCAATTGAAAACAGCACCCGACCCATTCGCTTTATACATTTCGATATCAAGCGGCGCGTTGGCTCGCACATCCGGTCAGCGTCTAAGTAAAAAAGGAGTGGGAGAAATGTTGCGGAGGTATAGCAATCGTGCCAAGATACCCTATCTGAATGCCCACAGTTTTAGACACCATGTTGGGCACGATCTCGCTAAAAAGGGTGCTAATAATTCGGTAATTTCAGGAATACTCGGACATTCATCATTGCAGAGTTCATTTATTTATACTTTGATGAACGATAAGGAGCTCGAGGAAGTATATAGGAAATTCCGTAAGTAAAAAAGTTATCCACAGAATAATTGGCAAGAATTGGCATTGATGTGCTATAGTGGAAAAAAGTACAAATATGCCACGTTCAATATACGCAATTCGGAAAAAATACGAGCTCAAAAAACAGGCGCTCAAACTATATAAAAAAGGTTTGACCATGGAGGAGATCGCCCCTCAAGTCGGTAAAAGCCGGCAATGGGTTGGCCTGGCGATCAATGAGCTTTTGGGGGAAAAGGCCAAAGAAGTTATTAGATAAGCTCTTTTTATTATTCACTAGCTCGCTCATCGAGGTAATAAGTATCATTGTTACCTGGATGAGCGAGCCGAGCTAGGAATTCTAAGGGGTAAAAATACCTCAATCTAATGCGCAGGAGCCCTGTGGGACACCAAAGAAGTATAAGAAGTGCCATGGAAAATAATATCAAAAAACTGCCCGCTAGCGGGCAGTTTTTTGAAACCAGCAATTTATTGCGTTGCGCTCATGAGAGCGCCGTCGAGAACTGAAGCGCCGATTTGAAATTGAATAGTCAGCGTGTTGTCAGCTTTGTCCACCCCAACAACCATGGCGCCACCCTCCGCGGCGGAAGTGTCATTGATAGTGTACCCTTTGCTTCGTATGGCCTGCGTTAAGGCAATCAGATCGTTGGCGGTAGTATTTCGGCTTGCCTGGTATTCGGCATTGAAATTATTGGCCCCAAGGCTGTTGATAGAAATCACTTTTACTTTTCCGATCACTCCCTCCACTAGACCCTGGATAATGGCATTATTTGCTTGCATTGAAGGATCAACTGGTATATCAACCGCTTGGTCGTAAGCAGCTGCGGCCGATGTTTGTCCGTTGGTTTGGGCGGTAGGGGCAGCTCCTGGAGTCACCGTGTAGGTGGTGCCGCCACTAGTGTAGGTGATGGTGCCGGCGGCCGGAGCCGAAGCGGTATTTGTTGTAGCGGTAGTGCCACAACCGGTGCCGACCAAGGCCAAGATGGTCGCCAAACTAAGAATAATTTTTGTTTGCATACTTCTAAATAGAAGTTAGTAATTTAGTAGGGTTAGTGTAACCTACTATAGCATATTTATTAGTTTTGAGCCAATTTTCGTATTTCAGACAAGGTCTGGCGGTGATGAAGTGGGCGGGGAGTGGATAAGGCACTTGTCAAAAAAAGAAAAATGAAGTAAACTCTCCAAACATTATCTTCTCTGTTTCTATGCGGAATCGAACAAGTTTTACCCAACGTATTCCTAGTCCAAGACAGGTCCGGACAACCTTTGTTGCCATTATTCTTTTGACCCTTTTTTGTTTTTTGGCTGTCTGGCCGACGCCGGTTAATCGAGCAATTGATTGGGTGAACGCAAAAGCAAATATTGGCGTGCCGCATATTCCGGACCGCCCTTTTAGTTTAGGTCTTGATTTAAAAGGTGGCGCTAATTTGATTTACCAGGCTGATACGAACAATATTGCGCCAGCTGATCAGGCAAGCGCTGTGGAAGGCGTGCGTGATGTCATCGAACGCCGGGTGCGCGGAGGTCTAGGGGTTGCCGAACCGATCGTCCAAACGACGCGCGTCGGCAGTAGCTATCGCATTATCGTTGAATTGCCTGGAATCACGAATGTCCAACAGGCCATTAATATGATCGGGGCGACGCCCGTTTTAGCCTTCAAGGAACCCAATACTGCTCCGGCTCCGATCCTTAGTCCGGCCCAGCAGGACCAATTGAATACCTTTATTGCCGATGCTTTGAAAAAAGCCAAGTCTGTCGTGACTGCCCTTCAAAAAGGGACACCTTTCACTCAGGCTGTCACAACCTATTCTCAAGATACTGCCACGAGCACCAACCAGACTACTGGCGATATGGGTTTTATTGATGATACGGCCTATCCTGAAATTTATGCTTGGGCCAAATCACATACTGTCGGCCAACTCAGCACCGCTCCAATTCAGGGTCCGGATGGCTATAGCGTTGTGAAACTTTTGGCAGAAAAACCGGGTGATAAAGAAGTGGATGCGGAACATATCTTGATTTGTTATCAAGGCGCACAGGGCTGTACCTCAACCGACACCAAGGATCAAGCCTGGCAAAAGATTAACCAATTAAAGAAAGAAGTAACGGCGCAGAATTTTAGTGCCTACGCCAAAAAATATTCCACTGATCCGACCGCAGCGCAAAATGGCGGTGACTTGGGCTTTTTCAAACAGGGCACGATGGTTCCAGCTTTTGAACAGGCGATTTGGGATGTTCCCGTTGGTACTATTGTCGGGCCAATCGAAACGCAGTTTGGTTATCACCTTATTTATAAAAAAGCCGAACAAACGCCAAAGGTTTATGATGTGGCGCGAGTGCTCATCAAAACAGAAACGGCTTCGGATATTCTCCCGCCGGCTCCAGAGTGGCGTGATACCGGTCTTTCCGGCAAACAGTTGCAGCGGGCCGAAGTAACACAGGATTCACAAACCGGTGCCGTAGAGGTGAGTCTACAGTTTAATTCCGACGGTGCCAAACTTTTCTCGGATATTACCACGCGCGATGTTGGCAAACCAATCGCAATTTTCCTTGACGGTCAGCCAATCAGCACGCCGCGCGTGAGTGAACCGATTACCGATGGTAGCGCGGTCATTACTGGCAATTTTACTTTCCCTGAGGCGAAATTGTTGGCACAGCGTCTTAATTCAGGTGCCTTGCCAGTGCCGGTTGAACTTTTGAGTCAACAAACTGTTGATGCCACCTTAGGTGCTGATTCACTCGCAAAAAGTTTTGAGGCTGGTTTGGCGGGTCTGATTTTGGTCATGATTTTCATGACGATTTATTATCGTCTGTCTGGTTTGTTGTCGGTTATTTCGCTTGGCATTTACGCCGTGCTTAACTTGGCTATTTTCAAGCTGCTCGGTGTAACGCTCAC
>JAJYIJ010000028.1:6965-10147 GCA_021790135.1 bacterium
CCGGCATTGCTGGTTTCATCCTGTCTATTGGTATGGCGGTTGACGCGAATGTACTGGTGTTTGAGCGTTTGAAAGAAGAGTTGCGCGCTGGTAAAAAATTGCGTCTTGCCATGGAAGAGTCATTCCGGCGGGCTTGGCCTTCGATTCGTGATGGACATGTGACCACCTTAATCAGTAGTGTTGTGCTGTTGTGGTTCGGTAGTGGCTTCGTGCAGGGCTTCGCTGTTGTTTTGGGAATAGCGGTTTTAGTCAGCTTGTTAACAGCCTACAGTATTACTCGCACGATTATGCGTGTTGTCTTTAGCCTATTCAAAAAAGATGAAGCTAATTGGATGTTTCTGGGATATATGCCGCGGCGAATTGAAGTTCCGGTCAATAAATAAAGGTTCCGTTGTATGAAGAAAATTCCTTTTATTAAATATTCTAAACTTTGGTTCACGATCAGCAGTCTCACTGTTGTGGTGGCCCTGGCACTCCTTTTGATTTGGGGATTAAAATTTGGCATTGATTTTACTGGTGGCAGTTTGATGGAATTAAGTTTTACGCAGAATCGTCCCACTACCGAACAAGTGCAGGGTGCTTTGAAGACGGCCGGTTTGACGGATACGGTAGTACAAATGAGCGGGACAAATGAGGTGATCGTTCGGACGACATTCCTCAGCGAGTCTGAACATGAAGCCCTCCTCACAGTCATGCGCAACAGTTTCAACGCCACGACGTCAAGCATGCGTGAAGTTAGTTTGCAAACGGTTGGCGGCACGGTGAGCCAAGATCTTCGCCAGCGGGCTATTTATGCCATTATTTGGGTGAATATTGCAATTATCATCTACGTTGCTTATGCTTTCCGGAAAGTTTCTCGGCCGGTCGCAAGCTGGAAATATGGTGGTTTAGCAATTGTCGCGCTTTGTCATGATATTCTGGTTGTTCTGGGAGCCTTTGCTTTATTCGGGCACTTCTTTAATATTCAGATTGAAACCGATTTCGTCCTCGCCTTGCTAACGGTGCTCGGTTTCTCGGTTACGGATACTATCGTTGTGTATGATCGTATTCGTGAAAATGTCATGCATCACAGCGCTGAAAATTTTGGCGAAATTGTAAACGTGGCTTTGAACGAAACGTTAATGCGTTCAATTAACACAACTCTCACGGTATTGCTTCCTTTGGTGGCCTTGTTTTTCCTTGGCGGTGAGAGTATCCATGATTTCGCGTTGGCTTTAATCATCGGTATGGCCAGTGGCGCCTATTCTTCGATTTTTATTGCCAGCCCGCTTCTGGTGGCGGTTGAGCGGTGGCAACGGCGAAGAAAAGTTTAACGGCATACGAAAAAACGCCTTCCTTGTGAAGGCGTTTTTTAAATTAGGGGAATATGCTATACTTACTGAAAGAGAGTAAGATTTTTTCATTTTTTATATATGAATGATAGCCTTTTGCGACACATTATTGCCGCCGTGGCCACGCTGGTGGTGCTTTTGGGTTTTTGCGCTGGCTATGTTTCCGGGCAATATGGCTGGTGGTGGACCGGATTTGCGCTTGTTATTATTTACGGAGCGGTCTATAAGATTATCGATGCTGGTGGCCATGGTGGCGGGCATCATTAATTAGCTATGTTTAGCACCCCGTTTGGTTTCTCGCTTGATTTCAGTTTTTGGCAAAATTTTTTGAACCTGCCGCTTTCCGAGCAGGCGTGGCAGCTTTTTGCGCTTGGCGGCTGGGTGCTTATTGCCTATTTTTTTATTAAAGCCGGGGCTGAGTTGTGGGTAAAATATCGTCAGGAAACTAAATACGTGAACCACTGGGAATGGATAGTACTCGCGGTTGACATTCCGGCTATGTTTATCCAGACACCTAAGGCGGTCGAACAGATTTTTGCTCACTTGTCGGGCGCGGCGGCACATATCAATGTGCGGGATAAATTTTGGACTGGGAAAAAACAGAAATGGTTCACATTGGAAATTATCAGCATCGAAGGGTACATCCAATTTTTAATTCGGACTGAAAAAGAGTTTTTGGACTTGGTGTATGCGGCCCTGTATGCCCAGTATCCGGAAGCGGAGATTACCGAAGTTGAGGATTACGTGGACAATATTCCTGACCACTATCCGGACTCGGATTATGATGTGATGGGGGTCGATTTCACTTTGGCAGAAGATGAAGTCTACCCGATCCGTACCTATCCCGGTTTTGAATATAAAATCAGCAAAGATGAGGTGTTCAGCGATCCGATGGCGGCACTGCTTGAAAATTTTACTCGGGTCGGTCACGGTGAAAATTTTTGGATGCACATCATTATTGAACCAACCGGCAGCGGCTGGAAAGAAAAGGGGATTGAAAAAGCCAAAGAGTTACTCGGCGGCGGCGGACATGGTCACGGTCACGGCGGTGGAGGCCTCATGGCTTGGGTGCGGCCGCTTTTGGCTTTGCCCTCGACTTTGTTTAAAGATATCGCTCACCACGGTCTCTTGCTTGAATTGGGAGAAGAGGAGGCGCATGAAGAACATGGCGAAGAAGCCACTATTACGCCGGGGATCAAGAAGACAGTGGAAGCAATTGAAGAAAAAATTTCTAAAATTGGTTTCAAATCAAAAGTACGCGCTTTGTATGCGGCGCGACATGCTGTTTTCAGCCCGAATCGTTGTATTGAAGGCCTGGTGGGGTCGATGAATCAATTTCATATTCAGAGCAGCAACGCCATCGTGCCCTACATGTCAACGCACGCCCATTATGATACCAAGCATCACCGCAAGAGTTTGCGGCTGCAGAATACCTTTGTTAAAGCCTTTAAGAAGCGAAAAATGCAGTGGAAAAAGAGCAACGGCTATATTTTGAACATTGAGGAACTGGCCACGGTTTGGCATTTCCCGCTGCCGTTCGTAAAGACCCCGCTTTTGCATAAGGCCGGCCACAAGCGCGCTGAGCCGCCCTCGGAGCTGCCGGTGGAGGTTACTGAAAGTCCACTGAAGAAAAAAGGTGAGTCGGTTCCGGCAGAGCCGGCAGAGGCACCGCCTTCGGAATTACCCTACGCCTAATTTGTAGTTTTTTTGTTAGAGGAGAGAAACGTATTGACGATTTTTTCCACTGTTTTTGCATCCTTTGCTTCTTCCATGAGCGTGAGACGCAGTTCCTTGGCACCATCAAAGCCATTGACGTAGGCTTTATAGTGTTTTTTCATAATGTCGAAGTTT
>JAJYIJ010000029.1 GCA_021790135.1 bacterium
TCCGCGGAACCGCGGAGAGAGTTGTCTGACTTTTTTGACCAATTTTTCGGTCGAAGGCGTCGGCGCTCTCTCCGCGGCCCGACTACTATACCGATCGCCAGTCGGTTTTTTTTGTGCTATAATTTTTTTATATGTTTTGGTTATACCTCGCCATCATCGGCTACACCTTACTCGGCATTGTCGCTATTTTAGATAAATTTATTGTCACGAACGAGAGGCTCGCGCCGCTCGTTTATGCTTTTTATTCTTCCGTGGTCGCTTTGCTGCTTATTCTGCTTTTGCCTTTCCATGTGGTCACGTTTCTTTCCAGTATCAAAGAGTGGCTGATCGCTGTCTTCGCCGGTCTGGCCTCGCTCCTTTCACTGTACACAATGTATAAAAGTTTCAGCGAAACCGAAGTCAGCCACAGCGGCCCTTTGCTCGGCGCGGTCATTCCCTTTTTTACCGTTATTTTCAGTTTTTATTTTTTGGGTGACCACATTACCACGCATCAGTTAGAAGCGATTATTATTTTGATTGCCGGCTCTCTGCTTATTACCAACGGCAAAAATTATCAATATCCGAACTGGTATCGCGGCATGGGTTGGGGAGTATTAAGCGGCATTTGCTTCGCCTTGTTTTTTGTCAGCGCAAAATACATCTACGGCCTCGTCGGATTTTTTAGCGGCTTCGTTTTGGTGTGGGGCGCGATGGGCCTCTGGAGTTTGGCATTATTACTCTTGCCCAGCTTGCGTCAAGCGCTTAGGAAACCAAAGGAGAAGGCTGCTCAGCGCGCGCCATGGTTTGTTATTGGTATCGATAAACTTTGTTCTTTGGCGGGAGTTGTTCTAATTCAATATGCTATTTCCGCCGGCAGCGTTTCGGTTGTCAATGCTCTGACTGGTTTGGAGTACGCCCTGCTCGTGATTTTTGTGGCCTTGCTTTCGCGCTGGCATCCGGAGCGCTTCAAAGAAGAGTATTCTGTCGGCGAATTGATAAGCGAGGGCATCGCCGTCGTCCTCATCGCTTTTGGCATTGGTCTTTTGTTAGCCTAATATGAAAGTGCCCAAGAAAAAAATTTTTATAATCATTCTCAGTGTTCTCGCCCTGCTCGCCATTCTGTACGAGATCGTCCTGCACATTTCCTTTGCGACGCCGGGCACGGTGTATGGTGTCACCTTTGACTCGGAATATGCCGGCTATCTGCAGTTGAACCCCGTGGAGGTTTTGTCCACGATTTTAAACGACTGGCATTTTCGTTATATCCGCATCGGCGTGCATTGGAATAAAGTTGAGCCGACCAACGGTAATTTTAATTTCAGCGAATTTGACACCTACATGGCGATGGCCGCTTCCAGCAGCGCACACATGATGCTCGCGATTGGGCAAAAGACGCCGCGCTGGCCGGAATGTCATTTGCCCGACTGGGCGCGGAAGCTCAGTCCCGACCAGTATCGTGCCGCTCTCTTGGCCTATATCACTGCCACGGTGGAGCATTATAAAAATAATCCCGCCTTGGAAAGCTGGCAGGTGGAAAATGAACCATTTTTGGCTTTTGGCGCCAACTGTCCCGGATTTACAGTTGCCGATCTGCAGCAAGAGATCGCGCTCGTCAAAAAGCTTGATCCAAACCATCCCATTATGGTCGGGGATAGCGGCGAATTGGCCACCTGGCTGCACACCGCGGACGCGGGTGATCTGTTTGGCACCACGATGTACCACATCGTCTGGAATCCGCTGTTTGGTTATTTTAGCTACGATTGGTTACCGGCCGCGTATTATCGCTTTAAGCTTTGGCTGATGCACCGCAGTCCGGAAAGTACCTATGTCATCGAACTGCAGGCCGAGCCCTGGGTAACAAATACCGAAATTTCCAAAATGCCGCTCTCGCAGCAGTATAAATCAATGAATATTAATCTTCTCAAAAAAAATATCGCGTATGCCGACAGCATCGGTTTGCCGCGTGTGTATCTTTGGGGCGCGGAGTGGTGGTATTGGGTGAAAGTTAAAAAAGGCGTGCCGGATTTTTATAATTTCGCAGCACAGTTAAACCGGTAAGAAGTGGATTGTTTGGTGTTGGCGAGTTCGTCTTTTCCGAACTCACTTGGCTATATAATCAGGTAAAATTGAGTATCAACCAGTTACAACGGGTTCCTTCTTGCAAATCACTTTTTTAAACAAATCAAAAGCTTCTGTGTCTGACATTGGCTTGATAGGCGACTTCATGAGGAATGGGCTAACTTTCCAGGCTTCTTTTTGTCTGCCCTGGTCAACTAATAATTGTGCGACACGAATCGCGTCAACCAGAACACCGGCACCGTTAATACTTATTTCATCCTCAATCATTGAAGTTATGTTGATTGGTACGCGACCAAACATCTCGCCCTCAATGACTATGTTTACACGTTTATGGCCGGACGGCTCACCGGTATAAAAGAATTTAACCACCGGCTTGGCATCACCCTCTTCCAAGAATTTAGTTAGTGCTTCTCTCTTTGATTTTTCTTTCGTCTTGGCACGATACAGTAAATTATAATGATCGGCATTACCGCCACGATTTTCTTGTTCTGATTTCAAAATTTTAATGCCACGCATTTTAAGAAAGGCCAGCAAAATACGGTTCAGCATGGTTGCTCCGAGCTGGCTTTTAATATCATCGCCGACAAGTGCCAATCCTGCTTTTTCAAACTTCTTTGCCCATTCCGGCAACGAAGCGAGCGGTGTCGGTATACAATTAACAAAGCTACATCCCGCTTTTAAGGCGGCCTCGGCGTAGGCGTGAGTTGCTTGATTTCCACCCGACGGCACGAGATTAACCACGACATTTGCTTTCGTCTTTCTTAAAATTTGCGCTACGTCAACAGTTTCTTCTTTGCTTTCATGGATAAATGTTTCCCGCATGGCGTCGTGAACGCTATCCATTGTTGGGCCTCTATAAACCATTGCGTCATATTCCAGCGGGTCGGTTATTTTTAGAGTAACATTTGGGCCGGCAGAAATTGCCTCGTGAAGTTTTTTCCCGACTTTTCGCTCATCTACATCGAAAGCGGCGACAAAATTTATATCTTTAACGTGATAATTACCGATGAGCGGGTTCATTAAACCTCTCTGCTCATTGGGGGTTTTAGTATAGAAAGCAACGCCCTCTACCAATGCCTTGGTGAAGCTCCCCACGCCAACTACGGCGATATTGATTTTCTTCATACGCTAGGAATTTTTACTACAAAACGATAGTGATGTTCGGGTACGGTCGGCTGATCTCGGCCTAAATCTGTTTGGTCCACCACTTCAAGTCCTTTATCTTTAAAAACTTTTAGCCAGCCCTCTGGCGAGTTGAAGTTATACGGACAATTCACGCCGTCGTGTAAAACACGGTTATAAAACCAGTCTAGGAATGTTTGCAATTTACGGTCTTGCTCGGAAGTGTAAACTGATTCGATTAAAATAATACGTCCGTCCGGTTTGGTAATTCGTATTGTTTCATCAAGTACTTTTTCCGGTTCATCACAATGGTGTAAAACAGTGAGCAAAAGTGAAGTGTCGGCGGATTTGTCGGCCATTGGTAATTCAGCACCGTTATAAGTTTCTAGCGGTAAATCTGTTTGATTGTAATCAATGACATCTACCAAAATAACATCTCTGCCTTGTCGTTCCTGTATAGCTTTTCCGACTTTGCCGTCGCCAGCCCCAATATCATAAGCGGACTTACCAACAACAAAGTCGCTTATCTGCGAGTATATTTTTTCTGCCCTATCAACTAATTTTTCTTGCACCCTTTCGTTTAATCCGGCGTCTCTGATTAATGCTTTAAGTGAAGACTCTAATTCAACATCATCTTTTGACTTTTCGCCGATTTCAACAACGTGAGCTATAAGTTCCCGCGCTTCAGTGTCTTCAATTTCCAAATGACGAAATAAGTTTGTAAGCAATTCTTTTACTTGCTCAACAACTTCAGGATCCTTGAAAACATCTTTAGGTGTATATTTTTCCGTTGGTATCAAGTGCTTATATTCCGGCCCTTGTTTTGTGAAGCCGGTATCCGTTGGGGATGGTTTAAAGGTATCCATATGCTTAATGGTCAAGATAATTTTATGCTTAAAATATACCATAATTTTGGCTTTTTGTTTAGAAGTCCAGTTTAGTGCACGCCAAGGGATTTGAACCCCTGACCTCCTCGGTGTAAACGAGGCGCTCTAACCAACTGAGCTAGGCGTGCGAAAGCCCTGCCAGTATATCTCTTTTTTATCGGGCAGTCAACGAGCTGACCGGTTTTTATTTGAGTTAAAATATGGTATACTGAACAAGTACTATTTTATGGAAAAAATCGATACGCCGGTTGTTTTTTATCGGGGAATCTTTAAACGCAGCGCAAGCACTGCCGACGCTGTTTTTATGATTACCGGCATGACCATCGGCGCCGGCATTTTGGGTTTGCCGTATACCGTCGCAAAAGTCGGACTGGCGATTGGTCTTCTGTATATTGTGTTACTTGGTTTGATCATGCTCACGCTCAACCTTATGATTGGCGACGTGGCCGTGCGCGCTGGTGAGCCACTGCAGTTGCCAGGACTCGCCGGCAAGTATCTTGGTCGTTGGCCAAAATTTATTTTATCTTTGACTTTAATTTTAACTTCTGTCGGCGTACTTTTGGCCTATCTCATTGGCGAGGGTGACAGTTTAGCGGCGCTTTTTGGCGGCAACAGCCTTATGTGGACCGTCGTTTTCTGGTTAGCCGGCTCCTTGCTGATTTGGGGTGGCTTGCAGCGCGTCCGGGTGGCGGAAAAAATTCTCGGCTTTTTAGTCATCGTCGCCATTGTCATTTTGTCGCTCGTACTTTTGCCACGCTTTAATCCAGTGAATCTGTACTATCTCAACGCCGCTGACCTGTTTTTGCCCTTTGGCGTTATTCTCTTCGCCCTGCACGCCACGCCCGCCATTGGCGAAGCGCACGCCCTCGTCGCTTCGCCAAAGCACTTTCGCCGCGCGGTCATCATTGGTACTCTTATTCCAATTACTGTCTATTGTCTTTTTGCCCTAAGCGTGGTCGGTTGGCAGGGGCTGTCTACCACGCCAGTCGTAACGATCGGCCTTGGTGAGCAGTTTGGCGCTGTTGCTGGCATCGTCGCCAATCTGTTTGCCGTCATTGCGATGGGCACTTGTTTTATGGGTTACGGCACCGCTCTTCGGGAAATTTTAGTTTGGGATCATCATTGGCCGGAGGCCCTGGCGATTCTTTTTGTCATTTTGGTACCGCTCGCTTTGTATCTTGTGGGCTGGCGTAACTTTATTACTATTTTGGATTGGGTTGGCAGCTTCTTTATTGCCCTCATCGCCATTATTATGGCGGCCGTTTATGTCGTTGCCCGTCGTTCCAGCTCTTCGCGCGAAAAAGTTCACACATGGCTGGCGGCCTTGCCAGTTTTCGTGTTTTTTGGTATTTTGATGGCGTATAGTATCTATACCTTAGTCCTGCACTAAAAATAGTTATAACAGACCAAGAATGGTGCTGGTTGCTGACCGGTCGTATTCCCGGTGGTCGGTCCGGATAATTACTGTTCAGCAACTTTCTTCTATTCTTCGTCTAAAAAATAATATTTATTTTTTCTTATGTCTGAAGAAAATTATTTGTTTACTTCTGAATCGGTCACGGAAGGTCACCCGGATAAAATTTGCGACCAGATTTCCGATGCCGTTTTGGACAGTCTGCTTGACCAGGATCCTGAATCGCACGTCGCGGTGGAGTGTTTTACGACCACCGGCCTTGTGATTGTCGGTGGTGAGGTGACGACCAAAGGCTACGTTGACGTCCAAAAAATAACCAGGAGCGTCTTGAGTGATATTGGCTATACTGATCCGGCCTATGGCATTGATGCGGAACACGCCGGCGTTTTAGTTTCTATCCACGAGCAGTCACCGGATATTGCCCAAGGCGTCAGTCAGACTGTGGCCGAGGAACAGGGAGCCGGCGACCAGGGACTGATGTTTGGTTATGCCTCCTCTGAAACGCCGGAGTTAATGCCGTTGCCGATCATGTTGGCGCACCGGTTGGCTGAGCAGCTGGCAACAGTTCGTAAAAGCGGGGAATTGCCTTATTTGCGTCCGGACGGTAAATCACAAGTGGCGGTTGAGTATCGTGGCAATAAACCGGTACGGGTGCACAACGTCGTCATTTCGGCGCAACATAATGAAGAAGTCAGTTTGGAACAACTGCAGAAAGACATCATCGAACATGTGATTAAGCCGGTCTGCTCCAGCTATTTGGATGATAAAACCGAATTTTTTATCAACATGACGGGCAAGTTCGTTATTGGCGGACCGCAGGGTGATACCGGACTCACTGGCCGCAAGATTATTGTCGATACCTACGGCGGTATGGGGCGGCATGGCGGTGGCTGTTTTTCCGGCAAGGATCCTTCAAAAGTTGATCGTTCCGGCGCCTACATGGCACGCTATGTGGCCAAAAATATTGTTGCCGCGGGGCTAGCTGAACGCTGCGAAGTGCAGGTAGCCTACGTCATCGGCCGTCCTGAACCAACTAGCATCAACGTCAACACCTTTGGTAGCGGTAAAGTCAGCGACGAAAAATTGGTTGCCGCTATTAAAAGCGTGTTTGATTTCCGGCCCGGAAAAATTATTGAACAGCTTGAGCTGCGCCGGCCCCTGTATCGCGCCACTGCCACCTATGGCCACTTTGGTCGAGCGGAGTTTCCTTGGGAAAAAGTAGATAAGACAGAAGCGTTGAAGAAGGCAGTGGAATAAAAAATAAATAATAAAACGCGTCAGTAATTTGGCGCGTTTTTAATTTTCTGAAGAATACTACTCAACGACAGCCGCACCTTGAGTTGAACCAGAATCGTTATTCGCTAAGAGATTCATTAAAGCCGCAGCCGTAAGAGAAAATTGTTTCTCGACTGCACTATCCGTTGCGCTCAGGTTAAGCGGCTCCGTTAATGTCAGAGTTTTTCCAACTTGGTTCGCGCTCGGAACAACCGCTACTTCAAAATACAGACCGGTTTGGCTGTCGGCCGGCAGGCTGTCGATATTCCAGTTTACAGTGTGGTTCGAAGCGTCATAGGAAAGTGGCTGCCCGATCGTGACGCTTTGCCGGCCGGTAAAGCTGACTCCTGCTGGCAGAGTTGTTTGAAAATGGACGTTATCGACAGCGTGAATGCCATTGGTGATGCGAACAAAAATCCAATAGGTCGTTTGCGAACCGACCATCGGCGGCAAGGGTCCACGTCCCAGTTGGTCGCCATCAGGAGTGTAATAACGGGTTTGAGCAGTCAAATAAAGTTCGGTGGGAAGGGGAAGAGAGGCGGCAACTCCGCTAAGAGTGAAGCTTTGTCCGAGCACATTCGGTAAATTGGCCGTAAGGCTTGGCGTAAGAGTGAAATCACTGACGTCCGCCGCCGTAAACTTTGGTAAAAATATAAGGGTAAGATTGAAGCTGTCGGCCGTTCCCGGCAACGCATCAGTCAACGCTGTTCGGTTGTTTTGCTTAATAAGCAATGAATTTCCGCTCGTTGTAATCTGGTTAGCCTTAGCGGTTGCCGCTAAATCGAGAATTCCCGGCGTAGGAGTAAGAGTGAGTAAGGCGTTTTTAAATTCCAAATTGCCGTCGTTTTTCCATTGGACACTGGCGGTCGTACTGGTACCGGGTTCGACAAAAGTTGGTGGATTTTGATAGGAAACAGTAACGCTAGCATGTGGAGCAAAGACGTTGATATTTTTTTCTGTTCCGATTTGGGGAATGTCCTGACTGTTGGCAAGAATATGCGGTGTGACGGTGAGCGGCAGAGAAACCGCGTCTGTGGAAGCGGTAATTGTTCCGGTGATGGTTTCTTTGGCTCCGGATGCTAAGGTTAAACCTTCGATTTGGCCGCTTAAAATTTTTACAGTATTTTGCGGCTCGGCGACAATTCGGATATTGTTGACTGGATGATTGGCAGTGTTTACAAGTGTGTACGTCCAGGGCAGCGGCTCATTAGGGAAAGTGTTTGAGGCCACCGATAAGCTGCCTTGCAAAATACTTTCGGGTAGTCTCGCCAGAAAACTGCCATAAGCTTGTTCTGTTCGGCTGTTGCCTTTTTGATTGTACGAAAGGGTGGCGATAATATTATCTGTTGCGCCTGGCTGGCTCCAAAATTCGCCAGTCACATCCGCCTGTCCTTCCGCGCCGGGCGGAAGAGCCGGAAGAGAGAACGTTGAGACGTCAGAAAAAACATTCTCTGGCGTACTGCTTCGGTCAACGATAAATCCGGCGGGAAGTTTAAGTGCTAAAATTGGATTTTCCAAAATACTTTTACTGTCATTGGCGTAGTTGATTTTGAGATGGACTTCATCGCCGCTTTGAATACGCGCGCTGCCAAGCGAAAGCGTCAGCTTAATCTGATCGGCAACCGTCGGCTTCCAAAGAAATAAAAAAATCCCGGTGGCCAGCAAAATAATTGCAAAGCAGAGCAGGATGAGATCAAAAATAAATAATTGCTTGGCGTGGGCATACACAGAAGCATAACGTTTCTGATAGTGTGCCCTCGCAGCTTGATGAATTCTGTGAAACATACGGTTGGTTTGTAACCTAAGTATAGCGCAGTTTAAGCAGAAGAGTCAAAAATAAAAAACTCCCGTAAGGGAGTTTAAAAGTTTGGAAAAGTTATGATGCGGGTGGTTTTTTTGTTGGCGTCAAGCTATCTATGGTTGTGGCAGTTGGTTCGGTTGAAGAGGCAGTATTTTTGTTCTCCGTTTTTTGATTTAGAACAGGAGGAAGAGATTTTGGGTTGGGGGAGTAGAGCGGGTTTTTAATTTTCCATTTATCCACAAATTGCCCGATACCTTTTTTGGCTAATTTATTTTTGACAGTCGTGTGTCTTTGTGACCACTTAACAAGACTCTCAAAGTTCAGTTTATAACGTCCTGAAACGACCACATAGGTGACCTCTTGAGAACGAATAGCTCGTCGGATAGTTTGAGTGTTAACACCAAAAAGCCGAGCGGCTTCAGAAACTGAAACCCTTATAAGTTCTTTGCCACTAGATGACTGGCTAATTGATTTTTCCATAAGATTTTGTATAGAGAAATCTAGACAATTATAACAAATTTTGTTTATTTTGTCAAGAAAATAACATGACAAAATATTAAATAAAATTTAAATTTGTCTAGACTAATCTATACAAATAATGAAATGAAATCGCTAAAATAAGCAAAAAATATTTTAAAAAATACTATAATTTTTTGTATAGATTATTGTATACAATTTTAGTTTCTATTATAAATAATTATTACAAACTTGTTCTTTTGATGGTCTTATGTCTGTCTTGTTGTTATTCCGAGTGGGTGATTGTCATAGGGTTCATCTCCGCTCAGACGGCCCACCCGTCTCAATCTTTAACGTGAGGCTGGCTACGCCCGGAATAGTTGCAAAAGAATTAGGGCACATAACCTTTGACGAAATGCCATTTTTCTGGTAGAATAAGCACCATTAAGAGTAGGTGGTACTCTTTATTATTGAACTCATAGCGAATTTTCCAATTGTCATTCTGAGCGAAGCGAAGAATCTTCAAATGTCATTCCCGTGTAAACCATGCCTACCGCCTGCCTGCCGGTAGGCAGGGCAAGGCAGGCGGGAATCCAGGCACTTGGCCACTAGATCCCCGCTCGGGGGCGGGTATGACAAGTTGTTAGGCATCAAATACGTACGTATTGATTTTTTGGCAAAAATAACAGTGTAACAAATATTATTTTTTTACGTCTTCTACAATGCCAGGTAAAGTAAACGAAAAGGTTTTGCTCTATCAGCTGCAAACGACACTGAATCCGGAAATGTTTGCAGAGCTGTATGACATGTATGTGGAACAAATTTACCGGTTTGTCTATTTTAAAGTTTCTTCTCACGAAGAAGCCGAAGATATAACATCCGATGTTTTTTTAAAGGCCTGGCATTATATTCAAGAGAGAAAGCAAATAAAAAGTTTCCGCGGATTGCTGTATCGGATCGCCAGGAATTGCGTCATTGATTTATACCGGCAGAAATATGGCAAGCCGGAAATGTTTCTCGATGATTCAATCGAGGTTGGAGATGAATATAA
>JAJYIJ010000030.1:0-5069 GCA_021790135.1 bacterium
AATATATGTCATCCCAGTGGTTATAATTCATATCGACATTCACGCCGCCCAAAAAAACAACGTCTTCATCAATAATTAAGACCTTACGATGATTGCGATGTAGAATGCGGCTGAGCCAATTGGTCACTTTGAGTTCTGGATACAAACGACTGAATCGATGCAGCTCAACGCCCGCCTCGTGGAGCGTGCGTTCGCCTTGACGAGAAAAATTAAAACTGCCAATCGCATCAATCACCACTTTTACCTCAACGCCAGTTCGCGCTTTTTCCGAAAGCACTTTGACAAAGCGTTCCCCCACCACATCATCGACAAAAATAAATACTTCCCAATAAATGGATTTCTTTGCCTGATCAATCGCCTCATACATCGCCTCCCAGGCTTCGGCGGTGGTGTTATAAAATTGATACGAAAAATTTTTTTCCTTTTTCATTTTTATATGTAAGAAAAATCGCGCCCGAAATCTGGGCTGAACACAAACCTTACGTAGTGTACCCAATGTAGCAATAAAAAACAACTTGACCGGGATTAAAAAATCGAACGCGCTATGATGACGATGCCCAGCATCGTTAAAAAATTGATACTAAAGGATAGTAGTAAAAAAAGAGGTTTTCTCGTTTTGCTCAAGCCGAGCACGGCCAAAGCGATTTCATCAGGCAACGGCAAAAGCCAAAAAATGATGCCGACCATCGCTAAAACTGCCTGACCAGCGCTGGTAGCAAAATAGCGCCACAAAGGACGCTCTTTGGCTGCCGCGATCAGCACTTTCACATCATCAAGAAGGGCGGAACGAAAAAAGGAAAACATGAGAAAATCACCGAGCATCGAACCAACCGCCCCTAGTGTGACAACTACAAATATTGGAAGATGCAGAGAGAGATACAGCACGGCCGCTGTTGCCGGAACGGCAGTAAAAATGGAAACTAAAAAAAATCCGGCTACTAAACAGGCCAGCCAAGGATGCAACAAAAGAAGCCCGTGCAAAAAATTGGAAACGGGGAAAAAATGTATGGCCAGTACCGTCAAAACAATCGACAAAAAAATTAACACCACATCAATGATGAGCCGATTTCTGTGCTGAGCTAAGAGCATACCTGTCAATTGTACCTGGAGGAGCTAATTTTCTCAAGTAAAAGAAATAAAACGGCGATTTTGAACGTAATATAACATAAGCCAGGCAAACTGGGCTATGGATTGCGTTAAAAAAAAATAAAATGTACTATAGTATATAAATTTACATCTTAGCCGTTTGCCATATCTATATCTATGACGGGCGAAACAGTACCTGACGAACAATTGGCGCGCGCGGTCCAGCAGGGCGATAAAAACGCTTTCGTTGAACTGTACCGTCGATATCAACCAAAAATTTTAGGCTATGGTCGGCGGTTTCTGTATCGCTACGAAGATATCGAAGATGCCGCACAAGAAGTTTTCATCAAAGCATATTCCAATCTTCAAGGATATAACGCCAATCGCAAATTCTCGAGTTGGATCTATCGAGTTGCTCACAACACCTTCATTGACATTATCCGAAAAAAGGGACGTGAGCCGCTGTCGATTCTTGATTTCGATACCTTTATTAATTTACCCGTTCGCGAAAAAATGAGCACCGAAGAAAAAATCGCATTTAAAATGGATTTGGCTAAAGCCGAGGAGCGAATCGCGCGCTTACCGGCAAAATATCGCGAAGTTTTTGTTCTCTACTATTACGAAGAAAAAAATTACCAGGAAATCGCCGAGATTTTGCATATCCCCACATCCACCATTGGCGTTCGCTTGCTCCGCGCCAGGACGCTACTCAAAAAAGAAACTAAACCAGTATGACCAAAAAAGATGCTCTTGAACAAATCGCACACGGCGAAGTGCCGATGCGCTCGCGCTGGCACTTTACTTTTCAAGCTGCCCTCATAATTGTCGCGCTTATCATCGCCTTGGCCGCCGCGATCTATCTGGCCAGTTTTATTTTCTTTATTATTGACCGCGATGGCCTCCTCATCTTGCCGCGCTTCGGCTGGTACGGTTTTCTAGAATTTGTATTGGCCCTGCCCTGGGCAATTATTTTATTGAGTATTATCTTGATCCTCGCCGCCGAACGATTGAGTCTAAGATTCTTTCCAATCTACGCCCGACCAGTCCTTTTCTCTTTGACGACTCTTCTCATTATTGTGGTAGCGGCCAGTGCCATAATTATCCGAACGCATGTGCACGAAACTCTTGAAAACAGACTACCAGGAGTGAGAGACTATTACGCTCAATTTGACGTGCCCTTGCCGACCGATGTCTATACCGTGATTGCCGACACGGAAAGTGCACAAAGTGGCATCACTGCCCACGATGCTACTGGTGCTGTTGTGTATGTTGCCCTGTATCCGACGACGAATTTTATTGGCAGCCGCGACATTGATCCCGATGATGTCTTGGTCATCCTTGGAAGCCGAACGGGCAACACCATCGAAGCCAAAAGCATTCAAATTTTAAATACCTTGATGAGCTGGCCGGAAAAAATCAACTCGGAATTCAAAGAGGATAATTGGATGAAATAACTTCTTTTTGCGAGCGTAGTATGGTATATAGCTACTTTATTTTTTTGTATGAAAAAATTAGCACTTTCTTTTTCAGTCATTATTGTCTTTACTTTTTATACCCTCCTCTATCAAAAAAACGGTGCCGCCAATGCCGTCACCATTGCACCGCCGGCAAGTTTGGCACTGGCTACTCCGGCCACGCCAGTCGCAACAACCGCGAGTTCCCCTCCGTCTCCTCCGCCTCCGCCGGCAAATAAACCGACCAAGGCTGCTACACCCACACCAACTCCTGCTCAAAATAAAAGTGCCAACACCACTCCGAGTTCCAACACCACGCCAAGCGCCCCAGCCACAGCGCCTACGCCACCCAGCAATAATTCGCCCTACCGCGATGGAACCTTTACCGGCGCCAGCGCCGACGCTTACTACGGCAACGTCAAAGTGGCAGCGACGATCCAAAATGGCCGCTTAACCGATGTCCAATTTTTGGACCACCCGGGCGGACGAGCCACGTCGGACTATATCAACAGCCAAGCTATGCCCTACCTCATCCAGGAAGCAATTCAAGCCCAAAGCGCCAACATCGATGGCGTTTCCGGTGCCACCGACACCAGCCTCGCTTTCGTCCAGTCACTTTCTTCCGCCTTAACGCAAGCTAAAAAATAATCAATAATCATATGAAAGACTCAAGACTCGTGATGGGCATGCCTATCACCGTCGAAATTGTCGACCGCCAAGCTTTGCCAAGCGATATCGACGATATCTTCGACTACTTCCACTATGTTGATGAATTATTCAGCACCTATAAGGAGGATAGTGAAATCAGCCGTCTCAATCGAGGCGAACTGAGCCTCGGCTCGGCCAGTCGTGACGTGCAAATTATTTTCGCCTTGGCCGAACAAACTAAACAAGCCACCCAGGGATACTTCGATATCTGGCACGGCGACCACTACGACCCTTCCGGCCTGGTAAAAGGTTGGGCTATTTTCAAAGCCAACCAATTGCTGGCGCAAAAAGGTTTCCGCAATTTTCGCGTTGATGCCGGCGGCGATATGCATCTCAGCGGGGCTAACAGCCACGGCGTGGAGTGGCGCATTGGCATTCGCAACCCTCTTCACCCTGACCAGATCGTCAAGGTGGTCAAACTCAAAAACTGCGGCATCGCCACGTCTGGCACCTACCTGCGCGGACAACACATTTATGACCCTCATCAACGCCAAAAAGAACTTTCTGATATTGTCAGCCTGACGGTTATCGGTCCCAATGTATACGAAGCTGACCGTTTTGCCACTGCCGCCTTTGCTATGGGTGGAGAGGGAATTTCATTCATTGAACACCTGTCTGGCTTCGAAGGTTACCAAATCGATGGTCATGGTCGAGCGACACTCACGAGCGGATTTAATAACTATGTCTCTCATCAATAAATTTCTCAAATTCATTGATGTCGTCATTGACGACATCACGATGTACCGACTCATTATCTACTACGTCGCCTACATTTGGATCGCCGCCTTTCTCTTTTCGCTGGTGGGTATTCTTCCCTACAGTGCCGTGGCCATGCTTATTTCTTTGGCGGTCCTGCTTGGTGTTTCCCTCGTTACCAACGCCCTCTTCGCCCGTGTTTTTGGAGCGCCAAGCAATATCGACTCTGTTTATATCACCGTTCTCATTCTTGCCCTCATTATCACCCCGACCGAAACGCTTCCCGGTATCGCCTTTCTAATTTGGGCAGGAGTTTGGGCCATGGCTGCCAAATATATTTTTGCGATCAATAAAAAACATCTTTTCAATCCGGCTGCTTTCGCGGTGATGCTAACCGCGTTCACGATTAATCAATCAGCTAGTTGGTGGGTAGGGAATGCGCTGCTCGTGCCATTTGTTATTTTGGGTGGCATCCTGATAGTCCGTAAAATTCACCGCGCTGATTTAGTCTACAGTTTTTTCGCGGTCGCCGTCTTTGCCACGCTGGCTGACGCTGTGCTTCGGGGTGGATCGCTGATCACGGCCATGCGGCAAATTTTTCTAAACTCCCCTCTCTTTTTCTTCGCCTGCGTCATGTTGACAGAACCAATGACTACCCCTCCGCGCCGGCCTGGCCGAATCGCGTACGGTGCTTTGGTTGGTTTGTTATTCGCTCCCTTCATACACTTCGGCAGTGTCTATTCAACGCCTGAGTTGGCTCTGATCATTGGAAATTTCTTCTCTTATCTTATCAGCCCAAAAAAGAAATTAGTGCTGCGTCTCAAGAGAAAGATTGCGGTTACGCCCGACGTCTACGATTTCGTTTTTGAGAGCCCCCACCGCCTGTCGTTCCATCCTGGGCAATATCTGGAGTGGACGCTTGGCCATCATCCAAAAGACAGTCGTGGCATGCGCCGCTACTTTACGATCGCGTCAGCACCGACAGAACGCTCGATCCATCTGGGGGTTAAATTCTACGAAAAATCCAGCACCTACAAACAAGCTTTGCTCACCTTGCAACCCGGCGATACGATTGTCGCCGGCCAATTGTCCGGCGACTTCACCTTGCCTCGCAATAAAAAAGAA
>JAJYIJ010000030.1:5079-9817 GCA_021790135.1 bacterium
GCGGCATCGGCATCACACCATTCCGAAGCATGATTAAATATCTTGTTGATAAAGGTGAATCGCGGGATGCCATTCTGCTTTACGCCAACAAAACGGTCGCGGACATTGCCTACACCGACGTTTTCGACGCTGCCGAACAAAAAATCGGGCTGCAAACTATTTACACCGTGTCCGGCAAAGAGCCCATCCCTGAAGATGTCTCAGCTATTAAAGGACGTATCGATGAGGGGTTAATCACAACTGCTATCCCCGATTGGTATGAACGCACGTATTATATTTCCGGTCCCCATTCGCTCGTGGTTGCTTGTCACGATCTTCTCTCCTCGCTTGGCGTCGCCGGCAAACGAATTAGAACTGACTACTTCCCGGGGTTGGCGTAAACCCCTAAAAGAATCTCGAGTGAGGTTCTTTTTTTGTTTTGCTATAATTCGTCTTTTAATTCCACGGCGTTATCTTCGTCGAGGCCATTTTCTTCCATAATCTCCTGCACACGCTCGGTTTCTCGGTTTCGTCTTCACCCAGCCACCACGGTTTGCGTTTCTTCCAAAACGCTATAGAGCTTATCAACCGTAACGCTGTCCAACTGGCCGTTCGGTTTGTTCTGAATGGCCCAATTGCAAAATCGACGACCGCCAACCCAAACACCGTCAACGGGATGACGAATGGCCACGAAAGCATTAGAGAAAATAAGCAGCCCGGTCACTGGATAAAATTGATTCGTTTTTTTCTGAAGCAGTTTTTGGAGAAAATGAACTTCGCTTTTGGTTTGGGCCAATACATCCTTTTCTTGAATCGGCCTATGGTTGAGCAAAATCGTATTACCACTACTGGTAACCCTTCCCCGATGAGATTTCACTTCGATGACAAAGATGCCGGTCGGTCCGATGCAGATGGAATCAATGTTGCCATGCACGGTTTGAAAATCTGGTAGGTGTTTATACGCTGACGGTAATTTTTCGAGCTCGTTACCAATTACCCACTCCGCTCCGGCGCCTCTCCCCCAGGTAAAATAGTTGCGCCGGCTTAGAATACCAAAATAGGCATCCAAAAAATTAATGACCACTAAAAATAGGGCCATGAGAATAATTGAAAGCCAAGTATACTTACCGGAAAAGTGCAGGGCAATTTGCAGTAGGAATAAAAGGATACCAAGACCAGCCAAGGCCGCGAGAGAGATTAAGTATCCGTTGAGGAGATATTTTTGGTAGGTAAAAGAATCTTTATTGTCCATACAACTAAAAATTATTTTAAAAAAGGTTAGTGGCATCAAACACCACTGGTTCAGTTTTTCGCCTCACATATAAGGGATGCCGCGGACAACCGTTTTTTAATACCTCCAGGCAATGAAGTTGTTTACCGGCCAACAGTTTAACCACCTCTTGGCCTCTATTTTGAAATAGGCCGTGGTTACCCCAGGCAACCACAGTTAAGGGTGCTTCCAGAGCGCACTTTTTGATCCACTCATTATTTTTTTCGCCGATGGGGTTTTTCTGTTTTTTCAAATCAGTCGGTTTAGTTGCTCGATAGGCAAAAAGATTGGTTACCACTATTCCGTCATACCCCCAATTGTCGGCAATCTGCATGCAGGCTCTGATGGTCGGGTCGTCAATTTTTGCGTCCGCAGTACTAGGATTAAGAAGAATGAAATTAACCAGTTTTTTCCCGCCATTTTTCCAATGGCGCCTAAGGGTGTAGCGATAATTATTTGTTTCATCAAAAATAGCCTCTCGTACTATATCTGGATATATAGCAAAAAATGTTTTTGAACTGATTTTTTGATCCATAAAATGCGGTTGTTAATCAACAGTTTATGCTTTTTTATGGTAAAAGTAAAGATTTTTAACCAAAAACCCTACACCCAAAGGCGCGTGGATCACTCTGTCAGGGTCAACATTAAAATTTTTTTATTTGCCGTCAGTGAATAAATTCAAATATTCCTTAAGATGAAAGATGCGGTTGCGGGACAGACCGGTTTTTTCAATAAAGAGTCCATGCGCTTCGAATTCATTAGCGAGCGTGGCGGCAGTTTGCATGCTTATTTTCAGCATAGTTTTAATGTCTTTAACGGTGACGACGGGGTGTGAAAAAAGCTCCAGCAATAATTTTTTGCCGAGCTTCTGACGCTTAATTCCCAAACCAGATTCAATCCGCTCTTCGTACTGCTGGCGCAGATTAATAATTTTTTCAAACGTTTCTTTGCCTTTTTTAGCTGTTTGCTCAACGCCGGTTAAGAAGAAACGAATCCAGTGCTCAAGATCGCTCGACTCCCGAACTTTGAAAAGGGCATCGTAATATTGCGACCGATGCTTTTCAAAAAAATCGGAAATGTAAAGAGTGGGCTGTTGTAAAATACCAAGATCAACTAGTTGCAAGGTAATAAGCAGACGGCCAATACGCCCATTGCCATCAAGGAACGGATGAATAGTTTCAAATTGATAGTGAGAAATAGCCACCCTGATCAGATCGGGAATTTCTAAATTCTTGTTATGCCAAAATTTTTGCAGGTCGCTTAAGAGGGCCGGCAGATCCGTGTGCTGAGGAGGAATAAACGCCGCGTCTGTGAGAGCGCTGCCGCCGATCCAGTTTTGGCTTTGGCGGATATCGCCGGGGAGTTTGCTGTAGCCGCGAACGTGAGATAACAAAATTTTATGCGCTTCGGTTGCCAAACGCATTGACAGCGGCAATTCGCGCAGACGGTTAACGGAATAATTAATGGCCTCGATGTAATTTCTCACTTCGTTCCAGTCATCACGCTTTTCCGGGTCAACTTCGTCTTTGGACAAGAGAGCTTCATCCAGGTTCGTCTTGGTTCCTTCAATCCGACTGGAAACGGTCGCTTCTTTGGCCACGTGCATTTGTATAAAAAAATTGACGTCAGGAACCAGCGTCGAATAGGCATTGAGTTCGCCAAGGTAGCGCATGGCATTGGCTAAAATCAGATCAATGCGCCGGTCGGACCAGGTAAAGGGCTGATTTATTAGCGAAGGCAGAAAACTGCTATAGCCATCGTGTTTGCGAAAAACTCCCGCAACAAAGCCATTTTTGGGCATAAAAACTTAGAATATAATTTACCTATATTCCAAGTTTATTACTTTACTTAGAATTTGTCAATAGACTATTTAAAGAACAGCACCCCTCCTGATGGTCTTTCTTTATAACTAAACCTGCTATGAATAGCAGGTGTTGCTCGTACCGCCAAGGGGAATCGAACCCCTATTACCGCCGTGAGAGGGCGATGTCCTAGCCGTTAGACGATGGCGGCGCAGATTAAATCTAAATAAAAATATCAAAAAAACCTACAAAAGTCAATCCGTGGCCTTACACCCGATACACATAAATCCCCTCTTGTTTTGCAATCGGTGTCTGGCCCGGTATGGAGAACACGTAAGAAATAATTCGTGCGCCGGGCTTCAATTCTTGAAATAATTTTGGCGCTAATTTTTTCATCGGCTTGGGAAACAAAAAGGCAAAAACGACATCAGCTTCGTGCAAATCAGCCTGGTACAGCGATCGTTGCTCAACGACGACCGTAGCTTTCTTTAAAGAAGCGACGAGGCGTGTCCACCAAACCAAAAATGGATTTAATTCATACCCGATGGCCACCGCCCCCTTTTCCGCTGCCAAAAATAACAACCGTCCGGCCCCTGAGCCAAGATCAATCACCCGCATTCCCGGATGTATCTCGGCCAACTCCATCATACGGAGAGCCTGTTTTTTATGGGTCGGCAAAAATGGCACGCCAATAAAAACGGACAAAGCAAAAACCAAAAAAATAATTCCAAGAAAAAGGGCGATAAAATCCAAAAACATACCAATCAATTTGAGCCTGGCTTGTCGCCTGGAATGCCGTAATAATTCAAGGCATAATTCATAATATCGGTGAAGACCGGCATGGCCGTTTGTTCTGCCCAGGGCTTATCTGGACTGTCATACTTCACAATCATAACGAGTTTTGGATTAGTCGCCGGAGCAAAGCCGGCAAACGTATGGTTGGTTGAGGTTGGACTATAGCTGCCATTCACCGCGATTTGAGCCGTCCCGGATTTGGCTGCCACATAATAGCCTGGAATCCGGGCCGATAGGTAATGATTTTCCACGACTGACACGAGCATCCCGGTTAACAATTTGGAAGCTTCCGGGCTCATCACACGCCCCGCGGTCTCAGGCTCGGTATGATCGACCTGGCCATCGGGATGGCGCACCTCCTGAACGACATATGGTTTCAAAAGCGTTCCTCCGTTGGCGATGGCCGAGTAAGCCGCTGCCAACTGCAACGGTGTGGCTGTCAAACCTTGACCGAATGATCCCGTCGCGCCAAAAATTTCCCCGCTGTTATTTAACGAGCTGATGTCACCAGCCGACTCAGTATCAAGACGAATACCCGTTCTTTGTCCAAAACCAAATTTTTGCACATAACTCTTGAAAAGAGCATTGCCCAGTTTCTGTTCCACCCAAGCCGCGCCAGTATTAATGGAATCTTCAAGTACCTTGGTCATACTGGAAGTGCCATAACACATGTCCATCGCATTGCGGATATGATAACCGTTTAAATTCAAAACACAGGGATCGACATACGTTGTGTCGGGTTTTATATCCCCTACATCCAAACCAGCGGCCATGGTGACTGCCTTGAATACCGAACCGGGCTCATAGGCAGTAAAAATCGCCCGATTATTATAGACACTAATATTACTAACTTGTGAATAATTATTCGGATCAAAATCAGGCAGACTGCACA
>JAJYIJ010000031.1 GCA_021790135.1 bacterium
CCACCGATGGCGTAACAAAATACGAAACTTTCTATATCAAAACCAGTCCGCGACGCAAGATTGAACAAGGATGGTGGATTGCAATACCGCGGAACAAAAAATGGCTCAAAGAAACCAAAAAGCGTGCTCCATAAACTGACGGCAAGCATTTCTTTCTTTGATTCAGTACTTTTTAAAGTTGCAAAGATACCGAACCAAACGCCAAGCCACAATAAACTCCAGATGAACCACGCATAATACATAGCCAATTCTTTGAATAGGACCGGTTATTTTTGACGGATATGTTTTACGGCCGCGATTATCCCCACCACAATCAAAACAATCACGACAATCATGACTATTTCGCCAGTCCAATTATATTCGAGCCAGCTGGCAAAACCAGACCCCAGCATATTAAAAAACTAAAAATTATATGCTATCCACAACTTTTTTCAGTTTTTGTTCAACTTTCTCGGCCACTGGCTTTAGCGCGTCATTTCCACTTTTTTCCATTGCTATTGTTGGGCGAATGGCAGCCACGATTGTCTTACCTCCACGAACAAAGACAACCACATTACAGGGCAACATCAGGCCTATTTCTTTTTCTGCTTTAAGCGCTTGATACGCCAAGGGCGGATTGCACGCTCCCAGTATGATATATTCTTCAAAATCAACCTGCAATTTTGCTTTGAGGGTTGCCTTCACGTCAATTTCACTCAATATACCAAAACCTTCCGCGGCTAGAGCCTGTTTGGTTTTGGAAACAACTTCACGAAAAGGAAGATTAATCGTCCGGCTATAAGAAGAAATCATAGCCTGGCGAAAGGACTATTTGCCTTGCAAGGCCTGATCAATAGCGGCTTTTACTGCGCTATATGGCTGGGCACCAACAAGCGGCGTCCCATTGATGAACGTGGTTGGAGTACCGTTCACACCAGCGGCTTCGCCATCACTCAAATCTTGTTGAACAGCAGAAGCATACTTATCCGAATTCAAACAACTGGCAAACTGCGTTTTATTCAAACCAAGATTGGCCGCGTACTTAATGAGGTTATCTTTGGAATAATAAGTAGTGTCTGACTCAGGCGCTTGGTTACTGTAGAGCCAATCATGAAATTTCCAGAATTGGCCTTGTTCGTTTGCGCACTCAGCGGCTTCAGAGGCGACAGTCGATTCCGGCCCAAGGAAGGCAAAACTGCGGAAATAGAATTTAACTTTGCCGGTATTGACATAATCTTTAATGATATTACTTTCAGCATCTTGGAAGAAACGTTCGCAATACGGGCAGCGAAAATCAGCAAACTCCACAACAGTAACTGGAGCGGTTGATTTCCCTAACGCCGGAAAATGTCCGACGCCCACATTTACAGGCTGGCCGGGCGCAGCGGCTTGATTTGCGCCTTGCGCCGAAGGCGCTGTCGAAGGCTGGTTCGCGGCGGCGACGGCATTATTTCCTCCATTCGACGCCGAAGCGTTACCTTTAAAATACAGCCCAAGCATAATAAAAAAACCAATCGCGCAGAGAATGAGCACTCCGCCAACCAACCCAACAATGACCGCGCTCTTTGGGGACAACTGATCAAAAAATGACCCCTTTTTCTTCCCAGCAGCTCCACCGGGAAGCGTCGAATTCTGTTCTGATTCTGACATACGTTATATTGTTATTATTAAAGTCTAAAATAAGTTAAGTAAAAGGTAGTATACACTAGGAGAAAAAATAAAGCCAGTGCCAATCACATCATTACGAGCCTTTATTTGGCAGAGGTGTGGATAACTTATCTTGTTCCTTTTTTTATTGTTCTATGCTATACTGTGTTTACAATATATAGTTGCCAAAAATTATTTTAACCACTATATATAGTATATAAGCTATGTCGGCAGTTCTGCGGGATTACCGCTGCAAGCAGTGTCGTAAACTCCTTTTTCGCGGTTTCTTGGTGGAAAGCGTCGTGGAAGTAAAATGCCGTTCCTGCCATGCGCTTACCACCATCGAAAGCAGCCAGTTCAACGACTACCTCTGCGCCGTCTATCCCTGCCCTCATCGTGTCACAGTCGTTTCTCCACCGAAAGAATAAGGAGACTGCTCTAAATAGATAAAAATAACCGAAGCTCATTGAAGCTCACCCTATACTTTTTATTTTTTGTTTTTCACTAATTCAAATACTATGCCAGAAACATCTGCCGCGTCCAAGGTCACTCTTAAAATCGCTTCCGATGCTTCGGAATCTTTTCCGGTTGAAGTGCAAAAAACGATTGCTGAGTACCTGTACCGGCAGGACTGGCGCGTTAACGCCAATTCCAATCAAGGTTATTCGCTTGGCGGCATGATTCTGAACACTTCAGGCAAGGTGATTGCCAACTACTGGCTGGAACAAATTTACCCCAAAGCCATTGGCGAGGCACACCGCCGCGCAGACTTTCATATTCACGACTTGGACATGTTTTCTGGCTATTGTGCCGGCTGGAGTTTACGCGCGCTACTTGAAGAAGGCTTTAACGGCGTGCCGGACAAGATCGAATCCGGTCCAGCCAAGCATTTGTCCTCGGCAGTCGCTCAAATGGTAAATTTCCTTGGAACCTTACAGAACGAATGGGCGGGGGCACAGGCATTTTCCAGTTTCGACACCTATCTGGCACCATTTGTCAAAAAATATGAACTTGAGCTGCGGCAGGACTTTGCCGACAGTGGTGTGCAATTTCCCAGCCTCGAGGCCCAAGAAAAATATATTGATCGAAAAGTGTACGATTACGTGTATCAAAACATGCAATCGTTCGTTTTCAACTTAAACATTCCGTCGCGCTGGGGCACGCAAACACCGTTTACCAATATTACCCTGGATTGGATCGTGCCGGAAGATTTAAAAGAAAAACATCTGCTGCTTGGCGGAAAAGAATTCCCCTACGCCTTCGGCCAGCTGCAAAAACAAATGGACGTCATTAATGAAGCTTTTATCGCCGTCATGACCAAAGGCGATTCCAAAGGCCGCACCTTCACATTCCCGATTCCGACCTATAATGTCACTAAAGATTTCAACTGGGAAGATCCCAAAAATCTGCCTCTGTTTGAAATGACCGCCAAGTACGGGACGCCATATTTCCAAAATTTCATCAATTCCGACCTCAAACCGGGTGATGTTCGCAGTATGTGTTGCCGTCTGCAATTGGATATGAAAGAACTGCGAAAACGCGGCGGCGGTCTGTTTGGCTCAGCCGAAATGACCGGTTCAATCGGCGTCGTCACCATTAATGCCGCCCGGCTCGGCTATCTCCATGCCGGTGACCGCGAGGCGTTGTTCGGACGCCTGGTAGAACTGATGGATCTGGCAAAATTATCTTTGGAGATCAAACGGCGTGAAGTGCAGAATTGGATTAATCGCGGTCTTTTCCCCTACACTAAACGCTACCTTTCCTATCTTAAAAATCATTTCTCCACGATTGGTGTTAACGGTATTAATGAAGCGATTCGCAATTTCACCAAAGACAAAGAAAATATTACCACGCCCTGGGGGCAACAATTTGCCGCCGATCTGCTCGACATTATGCGCAAACGCCTTCAAGACTATCAGGAAGAAACAAAAAACCTCTATAATCTGGAAGCGACTCCGGCCGAAGGCACCACCTACCGTTTCGCCAAAGAAGACCAAAAACGTTATCCAACTATTTTACAAGCCGGCACCTCGGAGGCGCCCTACTATACCAACTCATCGCAGATTCCTGTCGGCTACACCGATGATGTCTTCGAGGCTCTGACACTGCAAGATTCTTTACAAACGAAATATACCGGCGGCACGGTTTTGCACTGCTATCTGAATGAGCGGGTTGCCGACGGCGCGGCCTGCCGCAACTTGGTACGTTCGATCTTATCACGTTTTCGTCTGCCCTACATCACCATCACACCAACCTTTTCAATTTGTCCAAAACATGGCTACCTTACCGGCGAATGGGACTGGTGTCCTAAATGTGATGCCGAACTTGGCATCGAGGACGGCGAACGTTACGACCAAACCGGCCGCAAAAAGTACACCAGCGCGGCCGCGGCCAAATAATTTATTTTGCTTATTTATCTAATTTCATCCATTATGACGCCAGCACAACAGGAAAAACGTACTCGCTGTGAAGTGTGGACCCGAGTCATGGGCTACCACCGGCCAGTTTCCCACTTCAATATCGGTAAAAAAAGCGAACACTACAGCCGCAAACATTTTACCGCCGTCAAAGCCGCTAATTCGCTTTTTATTCAACAATTCTCCAGCGCAGGACAATTTTCGTCTTCGAATTCCACCCAAGTCTCTCAGTGCGCTTAATTTTTTCGCATGCTGATTTCCGGAGTGGAGCGCTTCACGCTTCTTGATTATCCAGGCAAAACCGCGGCAATACTTTTTACGGCCGGCTGCACCTTTCGCTGCGGTTTTTGTCATAACCCCGAATTCGTTTTGCCCGACTTGCTCGCAACGATGAAAGACAGTTTCATTCCAGAAGAAGCGGTACTGAATTTTTTACAAACCAGACAGGGACTTTTGGACGGCGTGGTGATATCCGGTGGCGAGCCCACAGTACAGCCCGATCTTCTTTCTTTTATTGCCAAAATTAAAGCGATGGGATTTTTGGTAAAACTCGATACCAATGGCAATCGGCCAGAAATCGTAGAACAAGCTTTGGCGGATGGGCTATTAAATTATATTGCCATGGATGTTAAAACAAGTCTGAAACACTACCCTGAACTAGCCGGATCGCTGGTAAAACCAGATGCGGTTAAAAAGAGTATTGATGTAATTCGGACGAGTGGGATTCCTTATGAATTCAGAAGTACGCTTATCAAAGAGGTACACTCGAAAGAAATTCTGGAAGACATGCGCACGCTTCTGTCCGGTTCCGAACAGCTCTTTTTACAGACATTTCGACCGGGACATACGCTCCTCCCCGCCTTTCAAGATTTTCATCCGTTTTCCATCGATGAAATGCAGGATTTAGCCGCTTTTTTCGGGAAAAATATCCGACACGTCGCTTTCCGCTAACTTTCAAGATGTTACCAAAGGAGCCACAACGTGCTATACTACTCTCATAGTATTTATTTAGCACTTCGTTCTATGTCGTGGTTTTCTTCTTCTCAGAAGTCTGCCTTTGCTCCATTGGCAGCCGCAACTTTTTTATTCAACGACTATCGCACCGCGCCCTTCTGGCTCCTCGTCCGGCTCTATCTCGGTTGGCAGTGGCTCATGGCCGGCTGGGAAAAAATTACCGGCTCTGGTTGGGTTGGCGCCGGCGCGGGCCAGGCTGTTCGCGGTTTCCTGCAAGGCGCCCTAGCGAAAGCTAGCGGTCCGCGGCCTAATGTCACCAGTTGGTATGCCAGCTTTGTCCAACACGTTGCCTTGCCGCATGCGGTACTTTTTTCATATGTAGTGACCTATGGCGAACTGCTCGCCGGCGTTGCCCTCATTCTTGGTATTTTTACCGGCCTGGCCGCCCTTGGCGGGGTCTTTATGAATTTTAATTATCTTCTGGCCGGCACCGTCAGCACCAATCCTGTTCTTCTCTTTTGGGGACTTTTGCTCATTCTGGCTTGGCGCACGGCGGGTTGGCTTGGTCTTGATTTTTGGGTGTTACCGCTTGTTGGCCGAACCAAAAAAAGCAAAGAAAAACCATCCACAGTATAACTTTTTTAACTTTTAAAATAAGGGCTATGAAAGAACGCCTAGCTCTAAAAATAATTTTGGCAATAGCAATTTTTGGCGTCTTATTTTCCGGCACGCTTTCCTACCAAGAACTTTTTCTGTCGACTGGCGGCGGTCTAACGTGTCCGGCTGTCGGCAAGCCAGGCACTCTTTTCGGTTATCCAGCCTGTGTCTACGGGTTTTTTATGTATCTCATTCTGGCGATTCTGGCGGCCATCCCTCTTTTCAAGAAAAAAACTAATTAAAAATATTTATGACAAAAAAACCTGCCGTGGCTATCTATGGTTTATGGCCTGATTTGCGTGCCTACACCCGACAAAAATTGCGTAAATTTTTGGTCACCATTCATCCGGACATAATTAAACTTGATGAGCTTGGTCCACGCACCGATTTTTTGGCAGTTTTTATTGAGTCGCCGGTGACGAAACAGGTCATGGCCAAGCTCCCCCATCTCAAAGGGGTGGCTTCGATGAGCACAGGCTATGATCACATCGATTTGGTTGAAGCAAAAAAAAGAAAAATTCCTGTCAGCAATGTGCCAAGTTATGGTGAAAACACAGTGGCCGAACACACTTTCGCTCTTATGCTGGCCTTGACGCGCCGGCTGTTTGATTCAGCTAAACGAGTCAAAGAAGGCCGCTATGACTTTGGCGGGCTGCGTGGAGTTGACCTCAAGGGGCGGACGCTCGGCGTAATCGGCACCGGGCATATTGGCGCGCATGTTATTCGTATCGCTAAAGGCTTTGAAATGAATGTGCTGGCCTATGATGTCCGACCCAAAGCCGACCTGGCCAAAACGCTTGGCTTTTCCTACGTCACGCTTCCGAAACTACTCAAACAGTCAGATATTGTGACCTTGCACACTCCCCTGTTCAAAGAAAATTATCATCTTCTCAACAAAAAAACCATCGCTCTGATGAAAAAAGGGAGCTACTTAATAAACACCGCCCGCGGGGCGCTGGTTGAGCCTGCTGCCGTGCTGGGAGCACTGAACTCCGGCCGTTTGGCCGGAGCCGGTTTAGATGTCTTGGAAGATGAAAAATTATTGCAGAATTTTGAAGAGGTTATGCATTGCAAAAATAATAATTGTAAATTACAAACTTCTCTGATTAACAACTTACTTATTGACCATCCAAACACAATTATTACGCCGCACAATGCCTTTAACAGCACCGAGGCCTTGAAGCGCATTATTGATGTAACAGCACAAAATCTTGAAGGGTTCGCTGCTGGCCATCCGATAAATTTAGTCCGTTAACAATCTCTTCCTCGTCTTGAAAAAATACGAAAGCTGGGTTATACTTTTCTTGTCTGCCTGATCGACCGGCGGCTATTTTTTTATCATTTTTTATTCTCTATGACACATTCTCACGATACTGGACACGAAAATGAAACTCAATGGCTCTGGGAAGCTGCCAGTTTACAACATAGAAATTTTTTTGATGCGTTTCACCATCACAACCTGCAAGAACACTATGATGAGATGGGCGGTCGTGAGAATGCGGTTGAACGCTTTAAAAAGATGAAAATCGTCTGCATAGATGAACGAATTGATGAAAGCGACGCCGAGGCAATCTGTCTACGCGATGGCGGCGGCATCTTGCGCGATCCTCTAGAGCAGGCAAAAGAATCTTTTATTTCCAGGCAGCACACAGCTTACATCAATACATACGGGGAGGATGCGGCAAAAAAATTTGATGCGGAAATTAGACTTCAATTGGAAAAAATCGTCAAGGTGACAGAGATCATCGAACCAGGCATGACGGAAACAGCTGAGAATCTCGATGAGGAAGAAGAAACTGCTTAAATGAAAAAATAAAGGAGAAACGACAGTTCGTTAGACCATCTGCGTTCTCTTGTTTCGCATTTTATCTAAGATATGGTAGGCCAAAATTTTGATCTGATCGTTCAACAAGAACCAGATGAATGCATAGACCCACACAAATAAAGCCCACCCCCAACCGATAGGCGTCATAAATAGTCCATAAACAGCGATTACCGTAGCTATCGTTTGGGTGCCAAGCACGGCGAAGAATAAAATCGGCGCTGGTTTAATGCTCCAAAATCGTTTACGCGTTCGCGTAATAAAAATCGTCATGTGTCCGGCCACGGATAATTTCAAATACATGAGCGTTTGGATGTGCGTGCGGTCAAGATGAAAAATCCGTTCTCCCAAGTAAAAGAGCGTGAACGTTGCTGCCACACCAATGATACCAAGTACCGTTGAAACGCCGAGGACCATGCCCATATCCCAGGCTTCGGGTTTATTTTTAAAGCGGACATTATCATAGGCGATGGAAAGAATAGCGCCGTCGTTGAGGAGCGCCAACAAAACGATCATGATAGCGGTGACTGGATAAAAATTGAACACCAAAATCGATAATGTCATGAACAAAAGCACCCGCAATGTTTCGGTGATCCGATAAATTGCATAGCTGTTCATCCGCTGAAAAATACGGCGACTCTCTTTAATTGCGTCGATGATAACCGATAAACCAGACGTTAGAAGAACGATCGAAGCAGCGGCGCGAGCTGTATCTGTGGCACCCGAAACAGCGATACCGCAGTCGGCCTTTTTCAAGGCTGGGGCATCGTTAACACCGTCGCCGGTCATGCCCACAATATGACCACGCCGTTGGAGCACGTCGACGATATGAAATTTGTGTTCCGGAAACACTTGGGCAAAACCATCAGCTTTTTCGATTGCTTCGGCTGACGCCGCTGTCTCGGCTTTTTTGCCGTCGCCAAGTCCGCTAGCATCAAAAATTTTCGTTCCGAGACCAAGCTGACGCGACATCTCCTCGGCAATCGCCATCTGATCACCGGTCAACATTTTTATATCGACGCCCATTTGTTCGGCACTGGCAATCGTCTCCTTCGCTTCTGATCGGGGCGGGTCAAACAACGGCAAAACGCCGACAAACTGCCAGGAACCATCTTCGTTGGTCTTCGCGACGCCAAGCGAGCGAAAACCGCGAGCGGCGAACTCCTCAATTGTTTTTTCTACCGCCGCCTGCACAGCTCTGGCATTAGCGGATAATTGTAAAATGACCTGTGGTGCCCCCTTTGTCACCTTGAATTCCTTCCTGTCTTTCTCTTTTATCGACGCTTCTGTCCGCTTGTGCACTGGATCAAAAGGTTGAAAATGGGTAACTTGATATTGATTCAGCACTGTTTCATCTCTTAAACCAGCAAGCACCGCTAAATCAATCGTGTCATTATCCTCAGCCCGCGAGGCCAGAGCCGCATACAAAATGACATCGCTCACAGCAACTGCACCAACCGGCCAAACATCGCCCAGCGTCAATTTGTTCTCTGTCAAAGTGCCGGTCTTGTCTGAACAAAGCACATCAACGCCAGCCAATTCTTCAATGGAAGCGAGACGGGTGACAATTGCTTTCTTTCTGGCCAAGAGCCGAGCACCAATCGCCATCGTGACCGACAAGACGGTTGGCATGGCCACGGGAATGGCCGCGACCAACAAAACAAGCGCAAATTCCATGGTATTCAAAACCGGATCACCGCGAAAACCAGCAACACTGATAATGAGCACCACGAGCGCCACCGCCAGCATGATAAGGTAATTGCCAATTTTAAGCACAGCACGCTGGAAATGACTGGTGGTGCGTGCTTCTTGCACGAGCTGGGCAGTCTTGCCAAAATAGGTCTTGGTTCCGGTCGCGAATACGAGCGAATTAATTTCACCCTGGCGA
>JAJYIJ010000032.1 GCA_021790135.1 bacterium
CCGATCTGGTGATATAGTTGCCGTCAAGATAGGGCATGGAAAGTTGTTCAATGGAATGAAATTCAGTCTTGCGCGTGATGGCTTCAATGAGATCCGGTATTGTTTGGTAGAGCAGAATGTCGGCATTGATGAATTGTCTGATTTCTTCTTCGCTCATGTGGGCGGCAATCAGCTCGGCACGTGTTGGCATGTCGATTCCATAGAAGTCCGGAAATTTTACTGGCGGACAAGCCGAAGCAAAAAATACTTTTGTCGCGCCGGCGTCGCGCACTAATTTAACCACTTCCTTGCTCGTGGTACCACGGACGATTGAATCATCAACCAGTAACACGGCTTTGCCATTAATCTCGCTTTCTTGGGGAGAAAGTTTTTGCAAAACAGATTTGCGTCGTTTGGCCTGGCCGGGCATAATGAAGGTGCGGCCAACAAAAGGATTTTTATACAAACCTTCGGAGTAACGAACACCGAGCGCTCCGGCCATGGCTAAAGCGGCGGTGTTTGAAGAGAAGGGGATCGGAATGACGATATCAGGAGTAATGCTTGGATATTTTTCTTTCCAACGATGTGCCAAATTTTGCCCCATGCGCAGACGCGCGCGATACACGCTGACGCCGTTCAAAATGGAATCAGGACGGGCTAAGTAAACGTATTCAAATGCGCACGGCGTAAATTTTTCGTGTCGGAGCTGACGCCGTTCAAGAACGCCGTTTTCATTTACATACATCACTTCACCAGCACCAACGTCACCCTGTAGTTTGAAACCAAGCGGGTAGAACATTGTATTTTCCGAAGAAAAAATATAGTCCGTCGTGCCGTTGGCATTTTTTCGTGATCCCCACACAAGCGGGCGGATACCGTGCGGATCACGAAAGGCCACCATTCCTTTGCCACCGAGTATACTTACCACTGAGTAGGCACCATGGGCGCGCGCGTAGACGGATTCAACTGTCTGACAAATGTTCTCAAAAAAATTATTTTGAGGGTTAAGTTGACGCAGCCGCGCGGCAAAAACATGCATGATCACTTCAAGATCAGAAGAGGTATTGCACAGGCGTAAATCTTTTTCGGCTAACTCCTTTTTTAATTCTTGATAATTAGTTACGTCGCCATTATGACTCATCGCAATACCGTAAGGGGTAGTAAGGATAAAAGGTTGAGCATTTTCGGCATCAGACTTTGACCCGGCCGTTGGATAGCGAGTGTGGCCGAGCCCCCAGGTTCCACGCAGATGTTCAACATTTTCCTGACGAAAAACATCACGGACGAGGCCAGCTCCTTTTTCCAGGTGGAAGTGGCCGTCATATGTGGCAATGCCGGCGGCGTCTTGACCGCGATGTTGCAGGTGAATGAGGCTGTCGTAGATTTCTTGAGCGACCGCCTTATGAGAGAAGATTCCAATAACGCCGCACATAGATATAAAAGTATAGCTTTTAGATTTTAGGGATGAAATTGATAAGTTTCGAGGCAAGGCCGATGTAAGTTCTCGGAGTTAATTTCAGCAGTTTATTTTTTTCTTTTTCGGGGATAGAAAGTGATTGTATGAAAGAACGCAATGTTTCTTTCGTGATCATTTGACCGCGCGTGAACTCTTTTAATTTTTCGTAGGGTTTTGGATAGCCAACTTTTCGCAACACGACTTGGATTGCTTCGGCCAGAATTTCGTAGTGATTCCCCAGCTCTTCGTTAATTCTTTGCTCGTTGATTACAAGCCGTTCCAAACCGGTAAGAATATTTTCCACGGACAAGAAAGAATGTCCGAGCGGAACGCCTTGGTTGCGTAGGACCGTACTGTCACTGAGGTCACGTTGTAGGCGTGAGATGGGTAATTTGCTTGCCAAATGGCTAAAGTAGGCGTTGGCAATGCCCAGGTTGCCTTCAGCATTTTCAAATTGGATTGGATTAATCTTGTGTGGCATGGTGCTGGAGCCGATTTCGCCGGCTTTTTTCTTTTGAGCAAACACGCCGCGCATGATGTAGAGCCAGACATCGCGGGTGAAATCAAGCAGGATACTATTGATGCGTTCTAAGATATGATAGCTTTCGGCTAGGGAGTCATGATTTTCAATTTGGGTCGTTAGCAGGTTTGGCTCTAATCCGAGAGAGTGAATAAATTTTTTTGTAAAGGAGACCCACTCCACGTCAGGATAGGCTAGAGACTGGGCGCTCCAGGTGCCGGTGGCGCCAGACAATTTACCGAGAAAAACTTCCTTAGCCAAGGTCTTGTACTGACGACTAAGGCGGGCAGCGAAAACCGCCAACTCTTTGCCAACTGTGGTAGGAGTGGCGCTTTGTCCATGTGTCAATGAAAGCAGGGATATGCCTTGATAGCGTTTGGCCAATGCTTTCAATTTTTGGATAAGTTGGAGCAGCTTGGGCTGATAGATTTTGTGTAGGCCTTCTTGCCATTCCAGTGAGTAGGACAGGTTATTGCAGTCTTCCGAGGTGAGAGCGAAGTGAATAAATTCCGTATATTTTTTGAGGCCGAGCCGTTCTAGTTTTTCTTTCAGAAAGTATTCCACTGCTTTGACGTCGTGGTTTGTTATTTTTTCAATTTTTTTAATTTGGCGAGCATCTTTTTCGTTGAAATTTTCATAGAGTGAACGCAGTTTTTTTTCCACGCTCAAAGAAAGTTTTGGCAGTTCGCGGATCTTTTTTTCACGGCTGAGGGCAATAAAATATTCTACTTCTACCAAAATACGGTAGCGCAAGAGGGCGAACTCCGAAAAATAGTTTCTCAACGGCGCGACGGTATTGGCGTAACGGCCATCAAGCGGGGAAAGGGCAGTGAGGGAATCCATAGTTAATTTAAGAATTCTACCATTCTTTTTATTGCTAAGGCCACGTTGGCCGGTTCCAGAATGGTCATTACCGGCACGTTGCTTGGCATTTGCAGAGTGGATTGAATATTGACGAGCATATCCAGCTTATCGGCAAACGGCGGACAGGCAATGGTTATTTTGTTTGAATTGCCAGCCACAAAGCCGGAGAGGGCGTTGGAGCGTCCGGCGATCGTGACGTAGACTACTTTTTCATCTTTATATTGTTCTAAAATTTTTAAGGCCCGGGCCGCTTCTTTGTGGGCCGAGGCGACATGCTCCTCGTGGGCGATGCCGATGGCGTCGAGGGCGTCAGTAATTTTTTTGGCGTGCCCTTCGTCAGAACGGGAACCAAGGATAAGGACTACTTTCATAAACACAGATTAAGACAGATTTAATATTATATAGATTTAGACAGATTTATATTGATTAGATCAGGCCGGATAGGGAATCTAGTATTCTCTGTTCGATCGGCAGTGCGAATTCTGGAAATTCAAACTGTTCACCGGTAATCATTTCATACAGTTGAATATAGCGGCGTGACAGCTCAACGACCAACTCTTCCGGTGCAGGTGGAAGTTCTTTGTCGTGGTAGGGGTCGCAGTTTTGAGTGAACCACAGCCGTAAGAATTCCTTATCAATATTTTCCGGTTCTTGACCGGTGGCGTGGCGTTCGGCATACGAAGCGGCAATCCAATAACGGCTGGAATCGGGCGTATGGATTTCGTCAATAAGAGTAATTGTGCCATTTTCATCTTTGCCGAATTCATATTTCGTGTCTACCAGAATAAGCCCGTGGTCGCTGGCAATTTTTTGACCAAAGCTAAATAATTCTAAAGCTTTTTTACTCACATACTCCCATTCTCCGGCCGTCATAAGTTTTTCGTCCACAATTTCTTGTGGAGTAATTAAGCGGTCATGCTCATCCGATTTTGTCGTTGGCGTGACAATTGGATGATCAAATTTTTGGTTTTTTTTCAGTCCTTCAGGCAGTTGGTTGCCGCAGTAGTCGCGCATACCTTTTTCATAGTTCACCCAGGCTGAGGTTGATGTCGTGCCGGTGATGTAGCCGCGGACTACGAATTCTACCGGAAAAACTGTACATTTTTTAGCGATAGTAACATTGGGGTCGGGAATTGCCATCACATGATTGGGAACAATGTGTTTGGTTTGCTCAAACCACCAGGCGCTGGTTTGATTGAGCACCTGTCCCTTGAGCGGAATAGCGGCCAGCACGCGATCAAAGGCACTTTGGCGGTCAGTGGTGATAAGAATCATTTTATCTGCCAGTTCGTAGGTATCGCGCACCTTGCCTTGTTTTTTTTGTCCAAAAGAAAAGTTAGTCGCTGTAAGGCAGTTGGATAAACGTTTTTTAATTTCTCCTTGATAGTCGATGGGCATAGTTAGTGATACAAAAAATAGTCTTGTGAAAAAGGATTGTAAAAAATGTGCGTTTGCAACATGGCGTCCGCGGCCTTTGTAATCGTATCATTGTTGCCGCTAATGAGCCAGAGGGTGCCGCGTTTAATGGTTATTTTTTCGGATAGTTCATAACGGGAAACCAAGGTTTCTTTTTTTTGTTGTCCCACATACTCTTCACGGTAGCGCACTAAAAGCCTGAGAGGAGCCACTGGCTCCGAAATCAGTTTTTCTTTGCTTGGATTAAAAAGTTCGCCAGAATTTATTATTTTTTGTTTCATATCTTCATTTGCCCCCGTAATTTCCCAGTGCGTCAAACGTTCAACATGAACATCATATCCCAACTGTCGGAGTGTGTTCTCCACGGTGGCGGCTTCTTTGTCGGCGATGATCAGCTGGACGAGTAATTCTGTACTTTCGGCGGGGGGTTGATAAGCAGCGGGGGAGGGAAAAGATGGTGAAAACTGGAGCGGTGTTTTTTGTTTCGTTGTCCAAACGGGCTTATTTTCTAGGGAGATTTTTTTGTGTTCGGCAATATAGTCGCGCCAAGAAGTAAAAATCGCCTGGCCGTCCTGGCTCCGTTCCGGGTGAGGCATCATCGCCATAGCGGTCCCATTAACATTCGTTACTGCCGCCAGATTATACGTTGCACCATTCGGATTGATGGGGAAATTTGAATCCGGATTTCCTTGTTCATCGCAGTAACGAAAAACAGTTTGGTTATTCCCAATCATTTCCTGAAGGAGTGTTTCGGGAATAACGAAGCGGCCTTCACCATGCGCGACTGGTACCTTGAGGCGTTGCCCTGGCTTCAGATTCCGGCTAAAAGCGGTTGCCTCCGGCGGTACGCTTAGCATCATAGTGACCCAGGCATTGTAGAATCCGGTTCCGAGCACTTTGCCATGTAAAAGACGTTTATTGACGGCCAGCGCCATCCCGACGGCGTCGTTTTTCAGTCCAGGTACTAGTCCGCTTTCCACCAAAATTTGCGCGCCGTTGCAAACGCCTAAAATTGGTTTACCTTTGTCGTTTTCTGATTTGAGGAGAGGCATAAGCGGGTCCAACGCTGCCACGATACCGGAGCGCGAACGATCCTCATACGAAAAACCACCAACGATGAAATAGCCATCATAGGCGGCCAAGTCGTTGGCGCTTCGATTCCACAAAAATTCTTCTGCTTCCATGCCAGCCTCGCGCACGGCGCGAAGTGATTCGGTTTCGCAGTTGCTGCCAGGGAATTGAATAATGGCAATTTTGCTCATAAGTTAACGCAAGTCTAATGTATCACCATTAAAAATAATATTTTTTTCTTGCAGAATAATTTGTTTCGGGCCTTTGGAAACAAAACCAGCATCGAGACCGACAAAGCCATTTTTTTTGATTATCTTGAGCGCCGCGGCACAATCTTTTTTTGGCATAAACAGTGCGTAGTCCTGGCCCATGTTAAAAGTTTGATACATTTCTTCATCCGATAATTTTGCCGATTGCTGCATAAAGCTAAACAATTCATTCGGCGGGAAAAGTTTTTCAATAGTGTAGGTAAACTGGCCTCGAGCGCGCATGACTTTGCGGAGGCCATGGCCGGTAATATTGGAAATATAATGGAGATTGATTTTGGCTTTGAATAAATTTTGAATTAATTGAGCATATATGTTTGTCGGAGCCAGAACGGCTTCGCCGAACATGGTTCCACTCGGCATTTTGGTTGCAAATCCATTCGGTAATTTTTGAGCGATGGCGCGCACCAGCGATAGACCATTAGCATTAACACCGGTGCTTTTGAGCAAAATGATCCGGTCGCCAGGCTTTAATTTTTTATCGATAATTAATTGATTGGTTTTTTTAATAATGCCAACGGCCGAACCGCCAAGTTCACAAGTGCCTGGCACAACAATATTTTTCATGGTGGGTGTTTCGCCACCGCCCCAGGCGGCACCGGCATCGTCACAGGCTTTTTTCCAGCCGCGAATCAAGTCTTTCATGCGCATTTCATCGGCCAGCCAGGAATTGTCCTCAACCGCCCAGTAGGCGTGGACAGCGAGCGGTTTAGCACCGACAGAAATAAGATCATTGATGATAGTGGCGACCGTGTCGTAGCCGATGGTGTCGTAATATGTCTTACCGGTTGTTTTGCGCATTGCGTCGGCCACCAGATTTTTTGTCCCCAGCCCTTCGATCGTCGTGGCCATATGGACAGTGCCTTGTTTCCAAACGTACGCCGATTCGCCACGGCTATCGGCAATCTCCTGAAAGCCACCCTTTTTAAGATTGCTACCAGTTAGCCTGGCCGACTCCTGGGCCAGTTTTTTAATCGGGTCTTTGGTATCGTAGTTGTCGCCGACGGCGGCGTAGGAAAGTTTTGGCATATTTTTACTATTGACTGTTTGAAATGTCCATGATTAGATTATGAAATTCCCATGGTGGGAAGTAAGTTTTTTCCTCAAGAGGGAGAGGCAATGCAGGTAGCAGTATTAATGGTTAACCGCAATGACGGTACGGAGCTGATCTTGAGAGTCGACGCTCAAGGACGGGTGACCGCCGCCCCAGGCGGCGAAGTCAACCATGAGGACGCGATGGCAATCGCTGATCTCATGGGGGCTTTAGCCCCCTTCGTCAACACCCATCTGCGTCCCAGCAGCGGGCGTCGGGTCCACTTCCACAGGGAAATGAATGGGAGAGTGGATGAGAAATGACTACTGAACACTCACAGCGCCCACCATCCGGAGGGAGAAAGGAGGATTCCAGGGCGCGCATTGTAGACAAGAAGTTTTCTTATCTACAATGTTACCCTGGATTCGGTTAGTCTTCAAAGAACTGTCTTCACTGACGGTTTTTTGTTTATAACTTATTTCTCAGTCCGTCGGTCCACATTTTTTTGGCCGCCGTTACCTCAATATCAATTTGATCGTTCATTTTATATTTTTTGTCAGGCGTCGTCTTTCCAATTTTAATTAATTGAATTTTTTGGTCAGAAAAGATTTTTTTGACTGCTTCAACATTTTTTAATTCAACTTCCAGTACGAACCCGCCCGTTTCGCTGAATAATTTTTTGTCAGTGCGGAGATCGCCAGGAATCGCAACCGCGCAGCCGATTTCATTTCCGAAACCCATCTCGGCTAAGGTCACTGCAATGCCGCCGTCGGAAATGTCGTGGCAGGACAACAGCAAACCGTCCGCGACCGCGTCAGTGACCGCGTTAATTTGTTTGGTTGTTTCGGTAGCATCTGGTTTAGGAACGTTCGCTCCTAGAACATTGAAAAGACTGTAGTAAACGCTGCCGCCGCATTCATCTCTGCGGTCGCCAGCGAGGAAAAGAAGCGAGTCAGGGCGTTTGAACGACATCGTAATAGCCTGCTTAGCGTCAGTCAAAACACCGACACAGGCAATAATTGGGCTGGGGGCAATTGCCTGGCCTTTGGTTTCGTTGTAGAGTGAAACATTACCGGAAATGATTGGGATGGCGTGACCGGGATAGGCCTTCATGGGGCTGCTTTTGGCAGCTTCGGCAACGCCGCGTGTGCCTTCAACCAGTTCCCACATTTGTTCTGCTTTTTCTGGGTTGCCAAAATTAAGGCAGTCGCTGAGGGCTCGCGGCTCCGCGCCGACGGCGGCGACATTGCGCAGACTTTCCAAAACCGCGTTGACGCCGGCCCAGTAAGGATCGATTTTTCCGTAACGCGGATTTTGATCAGCTTTTAGGGCAATGCCAATCCGTCGCACCTCTGGTGGATTAGTTTCATCGTTGAAGGGTTGGATCACGCCAGCATCCGCCTGCCCAGGTTCAATAATCGTGTTGCCTTGGACATTTTTATCGTACTGTTCATACATTGGCGCGCGCGAGGCAATATTTTCATGGTCGAGTAATTGTAAAAGAATGTCGTTATAATTTTTTGGTTCTGGCAGATTAGGTTCGTTGAATTGTCTATCCGGTTTTTTATATGGACGATCATACAAAAGACCACTGGTCACATCTTTGGCCTTAGCATGAATTATTTCGATGCCCTGGTGGGTGACAATATATTCTCCATCACCGCGGATAGTGCCGATGGCGGCTGCCTGAGCGCCGGTTGAGATGCTCGGTAAACTAAAAGTTTTATTGTAGTGTTCCAAAATGAGAGGTGTCACTTCCGGCGCCGCGACCCACATAAAGCGTTCCTGCGTTTCTGAACACAGGCACACGGCCGGATGCAGATTTTTCATGCTTTTTGGCACCAAATCAAGGTTAACTTCGGCGCCATAGCCGCCAGCTTCGGCTAATTCCACCGAAGCACAGGCAATGCCACCAGCGCCTAAATCTTTAAATCCGACTTTCGGAAGCAGATTTTTTTCTCTTAAAATTTTGAAGAGATTGTAGGTGGCTTTTAAGAGATGCCGTTTTAGGAAGGCATTGGGTTCTTGCTCCAAGGTTGTCATCGCCTGGGCGTTATGACCCCAAAAGGCTGGATAAGCCGTAGAATGTTGGCTCACCTTAAAACCGTCATGAATATCTCGCCTGTCAGGCCCCAATTTGGCGAAGTCTCCCAAAGGCTTTAATGGTATAGGGGCCAAATCCTTCCGTCCCGGCAGCCACAATTCTCCTCCAATCAAATGATAGGCCGCCCGAATCAGGTCGG
>JAJYIJ010000033.1 GCA_021790135.1 bacterium
TTAAAGCAAGCACGACCGGAGGAACAATTGTCCACGCATTCGATTCGCCAGCTGCCGCATATTCGGGCGGCTGTCCGAAAGACAGTGTCAACACGTGGCGCAAAAAACCAATGAAAATCATCGTCAAAAAAATAATGGCTCCGGCAACGACGATTGGATGTGACGCAAAACCAGCGATAATAATCGTAAACTCGGTGATAAACAATCCAAACGGCGGAACGCCCGTTATGGCGAGAAACCCAAATAACAGTAGCACCCCGGTAACCGGCAAAACCGAAATAACACCGCGAACTTTGGCAATTTTTGTGGAACCGTAAGCGAGCAAAATATTTCCGCTCATAAAAAACAAAACCGTCTTTACAAGAGAATGATACAGCAAATGCAAAAGCGCCGCCGCCGAACCAAAACCACCGAACCCAAAGCCGAGAGCGGCGATACCAGCGTGCTCAATACTCGAATATGTGAACAGCCGCTTATAATTTTTTTGAATCAGAATAATGAACGCCGGAATTGCGAGCGAGAGTAAACCAAAAACCAGAAGCAGGCGGCTTGAGAAAACAGATCCGTCTGCGGCGTCTACTATCTGCTTAAATCGAAGAATCGCCAAAAACGCCACGTTGATGAGTGCCCCAGAAAACAATGCCGCAATCGGCGTAGGCGTCTTACCATATGCGTCCGGTTTCCACGAATGCAGGGGCACCAAACCAACTTTGGTGCCGTAACCGATCAACACAAAAATAAAAGCGAGTCGAACGACAAACGGATTATAAAAACTCGCGTTCGCAAGAAGTGAAGACCAGCCGACCAGGTGAGCTTCCGCACCGTTCGGCAGAGTCGTCAAAAATAAAAGTGTCCCTAAAAATCCAAGCAACAGACCGACCGAGTTCACAATTAAATATTTCCAGGCCGCCTCAAGTGCGGTCGGCTTGTCATAGTAACTGATAAGAAAGGCCGTCGAAAGAGTCGTTGCTTCGATAGCCACCCACATTAAGATCGGATTAGAGATCGTAGCCGCAAAAAACATGGCAAGCAAAAAAAGTTGAAGCAAAATAAAATATTGCTTTATGCGACGAAAACCAATAATTCCCTTGGCAACTTCGGCGCGCAGATATCCTATGGAATAAAAAGCCGCGCCACAACCGACAGTTGCCACCGCGAGAACTGTTAAAGAGCCCAAGCCATCGAGGGCAAAACCGGCGAACGAATAATATCCACTACGCCAAACAAAATGAGCCAAAAAAATAGCAGTAATGAGTTCAAGGCTGCCCCCGACACCGGCAAGCGCCTCAAGAAATCGTGCCTGTTTTTTGACAACAAATGATCCGAGTGCGATCAAAAACGGAATGATAATCAAAAATAAGATCATATTAGTCGTGTAGCTTCTGCAGCGTCGTTACATTAAGCGTTCCGAAGTGCTTGTACAGCATTGAAATAAACACAGCCGAGATCGTCACCCAAAGCAGTATGTCGAAGGTGATACCCAGCTGAAGAGCGGGACTCTGTTCCAAACCGGCAAACAAGGCGAATGTAACGATGCTGTTCTCAAGAGAAAGAACTCCAAGCATCTGTGAGAGCGCGCCCTTCCTGTTAACAATCAAAAACAATGAAATGGCGATTGCTGAAAATGCGATAAAGCAGGCGTTGGTATTACTGCCGGCAAGCTGACCGAGCGGCCAAAAAAAATCCGTGCGCGTTATCGCCCCAAGCACTGCGATAACAAACAGTGTCAATGGCATATTCAAATAGGTAGTAACCGAAAATTTTAACTGATGTTTTTTTATCAATTCAAAAAAGAAATATGGCGCAATAATAATTTTTACGCCGATGGTGGCGATAATCGCAATAAATGCTAGAAACGAAGGAGCTTTAACGGCCGACGATAACAATAAAATGACTACCGCCGATGACTGCACAACATACCACCAAACGGCCAGATGATTTTTTTTAATCAGGTGTAAAATGGCCACACTTGTGAAAACAACTGTGGCAAGCGGAACCGAAAAATTAGCGAAAATTTGATTCATACTAAACAAGCAGACCGATAGCAATAATGCTGATCACGAAAGAAGTGAAAAGCAAATCTGGCAAACGAAAAATACGCATCTTTGCCATCGTTGATTCGATAATCGCAACAACAACAGCGAGGACAGTGGCCTTTAAAAAAACGACAATGGCTGAGACAACAAGCGCTGGCCCGAATCCACCGTATAGCCCCCACGGAAAAAACAAGTTAACACCAAGCAAAATAAAAATCAGATATTTCATTCCACTCGCCCACTCAAGCAACGCCAAGCGTTTTCCGGAAAATTCCAAAATCATGGCTTCATGAATCATCGTGAGTTCTAAATGCGTAGCCGGATTATCAAATGGATAACGCATCGTTTCCGCGAGTAAGGCAATAAAAAATCCGACAAATGCGATGATGATTGGGGTGAAGTCAGTAAATGATACACCGGCTATACCGCGAGCTATTCCCGCGAGATTGGTCGTGCGGGCAGCAACTGCGAGCGCGAACAGTGAAAAGATTAAACCACCCTCGCTCAAAGCCGAAACTAACATTTCGCGGCTTGCGCCAAATCCACCAAATCCGCCACCGGCGTCGAGTCCGGCAAGCGCCAGAAAAAACGTTCCAAAAGCGAGCAGATAAATCATAGCCAAAAAATCGCCAAATAAACTAAAACCGGCGTCAGAAAAAACCGGAATTGCGGCTCCGACGGAGAGCAGACTGCCAAAAATAAGATACGGAGCATAACGTGAAACCCATGATGCGTCCTTACTTATCACCTCATCTTTATGGAACAATTTCCACAAGTCACGATAAGGCTGAAAAGGCGAGGCACCCTTTCGATCCTGAAAAATTGCTTTAACGCGCCGTGTGAGTCCAATAAAAAACGGTGCGGCGATCGGTACAAAGGCGGCTTGCAGTGCAAAAAGGTAAATACGATCCATACTAAATAGCAAAGGCTATCAACAAAACAATGAGAGTAATGAACACATATGAAACATACGCGTTAATGTTTCCGTTCTGAATTTTTTTAACCTGCTCGGAAATTTTGAGAAAAAAATGAGCGGCGGGACGGTAGAAATAGCGCTCATACACATCCGTCAACCCCAAATGCACAACGCCAATTTTGGGAAAATAGCGGAGTTCTGAGTCGTGATATTCCACATCCATTTGTTTAGTTGGTTTAAGAATACCTTGAAAAATGGTGATAATTGACCGTGAAAATCCGGTTGCGGTAATTTCCATGCGCGGAGTGAGATTGGTGCCACAATCCCAGGTTATATTTCTGATTATTTTTTGACGACGTGAAACGAAAACCGTAAGGACTGCCGCCACCATAATTCCGACAGCCAAAAAGAGTAATATGCTAGGCATCGAAATTGTGGCGAAAACGGCGGTAACAGCCGAGAAAGTAATGTGCATAACTGTTGTAGTATCTGCACTCTCTAAGTTGGGCAAGCTCAAGGCGATATTTTTTAAAATACTCGATATCATTCCAGAGAAAAAACCAAACGCAAGAGTAAGGAGCGAAAGCACGGCCATACTTATACGCATCGATCCGCTGACTTCAGGCGCATTTCCTGCCTTGATGCTCCGCGGCCGTCCCAAGAAGGTAACGCCAAAAGCCTTCACGAAACATGCCGCAGCCAATCCGCCCGTAAACGCCAACGACCCAATAGCCGTAATAAACACGGCTTTAGTAAATACCCCTGCCGTCACCACGCCTTGAAACATAGCCTGAAACGTCAGCCACTCGCTGAAAAATCCGTTAAACGGAGGTAAAGCCGAAATTGCCATAGCGCCAATCAAAAAAAACAACGCCGTTTGAGGCATCCGCTTAATAAGTCCGCCATACTCTTCGATATTTCGCGTATGTGTGGCACTAATCACCGCCCCTGCCCCCAAAAACAACAAGGCTTTAAAGGTGGCATGATTCATCGTGTGATACAGAGCTGCAACAAGACCGATCGTCGCAAGTCCTGGCAAACCAAACGACAGGAAAATCATGGCGCTACCCAACCCAAGTAAAATGATGCCGATATTCTCGATACTATGGAACGCAAGCAACCGCTTAAGATCATGTTCAGACAACGCGTACAAAACTCCGAGCAACGACGAAACCGCGCCTAGCAAAAGAACGACCACCCCCCACCACAGCGGTACGGACGGCATAATGAAAAAACAAATCCGAATCAACATATAAATGCCGGTTTTTATCATGACGCCGGACATTATAGCTGATACGTGTGATGGCGCAGCCGGATGTGCACTCGGCAACCAGATATGAAGCGGAATTATGCCGGCCTTGGCGCCAAAACCAAACAACGCGGAAAGAAAAATCATTCCTTTCACTACACTAGACGAACTAGCCAAACCAGCGCGCATTGCGCTAAAATCAAATGTACCGGTTGCTTTATACAACAACAGGAAAGCAAAAAAAATAAATGCCGTACCGATATGTGTCATTATAAGATAAAGCGTTCCCGCGGCAACGTTGGTTTCTTCCCGGTGTTCATAAATTACTAGAAAGAACGACGCAAGCGACATTGTTTCCCACGCAAGCAAGAAAAAAATCGCATTATGTGCCGCTGCGACAAGAATAAGGCTTGCCAAAAAAACATTATAAAAAAATCCCAGCACGCCCAAATTATATCTTTGGTAATAGTGCTTAAGGTATCCGAAGGCATAAATAGATGCCATAAGTGCGATAAGCCCAATAAGTCCAACAAAAAATGCCGACAATGCGTCGATACGAAATGTAAATGACAAAATCGAAAAATTCGAGGCATAACTAAATGAAACAATTTTCCCGGTTACAAGCGAATTGACAGCGAAAATCAAACTCGCGAGAGAACCAAGCACAGCAAAAACATTCGCCCAGATAGCGGCCACCGAATCGCGTCTGGAAAACAGAAGCGAGCCAATACTGCCCACGGCAAAAAAACACAGAGTAGAAAAAAAGGCGATTGGCGAGGCAATAACACCCGACATATTATTTGTGTTTTTTTCCAAGATCAAGAAGAATCGCGATGAGCGAATTCATTATGACAGTTGGCGATGGTGGGTCCCCGGGAATGGCATAATGCACTGGGACAACATTTTTTGCGCCGTCGAGCACGCCATAAGAGCCCTTAAAAATTCCGCCGTCAATCGCATCGTCGCCGACGGCGACTACGATTTTAGGTTCCGGCATAGCGGCATAGGTGCGGAGCAGTCCTTCTTTCATATTCCGGCTTACAGGACCGGTAACCATAAGCATATCGGCATGGCGCGGCGAGGCTACGAAATGTACCCCGAAGCGCTCGACATCATAAAACGCGTTCCCGAGCGCCACCAATTCTTGTTCACACACATTCGTCGAGCCGGCGGTGACCACGCGAATAGCAAGCGAACCCTTAAATAAATTTTTGATAAGTGTCCGGATTTTTTCGCCTTCCGAAAAAATCACATCCGCGCTTTTGTTCGGATCTGGTTTCATTAATACTCTTTTTGTAGTGAAAATTTTTCGAAGCATACCATTGCCATCAAAAATGTGCGCCTATTCTACAACAAATATTTTATTTATGCAATACCTAATACCATCATGAGCCTAACAATTTTATAAAAACTTGTTTTTTGGCCATTTTTATGTTACTGCAACTCACAATTATTGTTCCGCGTTTCAAAAAAGTTGGCTAAAAATGCCCTGGACAACCAGGGCATTTTTTCATTACGGTCGGAGGCGACCAATAGTACGAGGAAATGGAATACATTCGCGAATATGTTCCACCCCGGTAATCCAACGCACCGCGCGCTCTAAACCGATACCGAAACCAGAATGTGGCACGGCGCCGTAGCGACGTAAGTCAAGATACCATTCATAGTCGGCCTGATTTAACCCTTCTTTTTTGATGCGCTCAAGAATCAAGTTAATATCCTCCTCACGTTGCGACCCGCCAATCAGCTCACCACCGCCGTCAGTGGCAATCAAATCATCGTTTAAAGCATGCGCCGGATCGGCCGGATCCAATTTCATATAGAACGGTTTGATTTCCTTCGGCCATTTTTCAATAAAAACAGGAACAACGCTGTCTTTGGTCAGGAGCCCTTCATCATCATTACCGAGATCCTCGCCGTACGTGATGTCGGAGCCAAGTTCTTGTAATTTTTTAATAGCCGCTTCGTAGGTGTAGCGGGTAAAAGGCGCATCGGCCCGTTTTAATTTTTCAGTATCGCGTTCTAAAATTGTCAGCTCTTTTTGGCAGTGTTCAAGACAATAACGGATAATATAACGAACCAGTTCTTCCTGAATTCGCAAATTTTCTTCGTGTTCAACAAATGCCGCTTCAGCATCCATCATCCAAAATTCGGTCAGGTGGCGCTTCGTCTTGCTTTTTTCAGCCCGAAATACTGGGCCAAAATCGTAGCAACGACCAACGGACGCGATAGCTGCCTCGATATATAGCTGGCCAGACTGCGACAGATACGCAGTGCCAAGATCAAAATAAGGCACGGGGAACAGTGTCGTCGTGCCTTCACAAGCACTCGGCGTGAAAATTGGCGAATCAACTTTAATAAACTGCTCTTGGTGTAAATATTGGTTGATGGCTGTAATGATGGCATCGCGGACGCGCAGAATGGCCCACTGGTTTTTACTGCGCAACCACAGATGGCGATGGTCCATCAAAAAATCCGGACCATGCTCTTTTTTGGCAATGGGATAATCTTTTGCCAACTGCAGGACAGCGCAACCAGTCACGTGGATTTCAAAAACGGCTTCCCGTTTGGGGTGCTTAGCGACGCGCCCCACGACCGTGATGGATGATTCTTGCGTGGCGCGCTCAGCTTCGGCCCAGACTTTTTCGTCCACCTCATTTTTGCTGACGACTGCCGAAATGAACCCGTATCCATCTCGAATTTCAAGAAAAATAATTGATCCCGATGATCGCTTGTTATTAAGCCAACCTTTGAGTGTTATTTCTTCGCCAACGTGTTGCCCGAGGGTATTGCTGAAAATATACATACTTTATTTTTGCTAGACAAAGCTTAGTTTACTTGAATTTTTCGTTTTCGGCAAGGAGACTGAACCGCTCCCTTGTGCTACGTGATAGGCGACGAAAGCTTTCATAGCAACTAGTGCCAAAGGAACAATTTTACCCATTAGCAATGCATTATTAACGACGGAGAGAGGCATTTGAAAGACCGTTTGAAAAGCCCCGGCCGCCTCTCGTGAGAGAGGAAAATTTTTGTCATTTTCCCCTGTAGAGCCAATATGTTTGGCACACAGCACTCCGCCAGCTTGAGGGGAAAAATATGCCGTGTCCTCGACTCCGCAAACAACACAGCCAGCAAGCGCCGGTTGGTAGCCAAGCGCCTTGCCAAGCCGAAGCAAGAAAATACTATATATAAAAGGAGAAAAGCTTTTAGACGCGTTTAAAAATTCTAACCACTCCGCTAGAAGCTGCCATACTTCCGCGTCAGGGACACCGACTCGAATAAAGCTGTCAACCGCCTGCAAACTTTTGCCGAGCAAATCCAACGCGTCACCTTTCTTGAGAATTTCGACAAATGAAACAACAGTCAGTACTTTGGTAAGTCGCGGCCACTCGCGGCCTTCGGCATAATCAAGATCAACAATAAAAAAAGGCTGAAGAGCAGCCGCATTTTTGCTAATACTTTTCTTGATTCCCGCTGCCAAAAGCTCAAGTTTCCCTTTTTCTTTCGTATAAACGGACACCAGCTGATCATATTCGCGAAAATCGCGACGAGACAAGACAACAGCCAAGGACATAGGGTTTGACCAGTTATTTTTTTTGCCTCTCCAAATAACTTTCTAAAACCAGCATCGCCGCTTTTTCGTCGCGACTGGCGCCCGCCTCCAGCTTGTCGGCCGCTTGCGAACTGAATCGCTCATCAGTGTAGTCAATTGGGGTCTGACATCTTTTCTGCAATTCAAAAGTAAATTTTTTGACTCTTTCAGTATTTTTATTCTCACGCCCATCAAGGCCGAGCGGATAGCCCATGGTCACGCGATCAATGTGATCGGAGACGATTAACTGAGCGAGTGCATCAACTTTTTTAATGAAGCTAGCCTCTTCGATCACGCCGTAGGGCAACACGACACCAAGACTCGTATCGGCCCAGGCCAGTCCGATTCGTTTGGTGCCAAAATCAACAGCGAGAATGTGCATACGATTAACGTTCGCTGGGGCGACGCGTAGCGACAATATTTCCCTTGGGCGTAATGATAACGGTGTGTTCGAAATGAGCGCAAAGAGAATCATCGGCCATTTTGATTGTCCAGTCATCGGCCATTGTCACAACTTCGGAGCTGCCGAGTGAAATCATTGGTTCGATAGCAATGACCATGCCGGGTTGCAATTTCACTTTTTCCAGCGAACGATCATAATAGTTCGGTACCATTGGTTCTTCATGCAGTTGATGACCAACGCCGTGACCAACTAACGCCTGAACAATACCATAGCGGCCCATGGAACGCACATACTGTTCAATTGCCCGGCCGATCGAAGCGACTGACTGCCCAGGCTGAGCGGCGCGGATACCAACTTCGACACTTTCTTTGGCTACAGTCAAAAATTTTTTA
>JAJYIJ010000034.1 GCA_021790135.1 bacterium
CGGTGATGGTATCCTACAGGATACCATCACCGTATTGGCGCCTCTCATGCGGAAGTTGAAGCTCTGCGCAACGCCAAAGGCGAAGTTCAGGGAGCGACGATGTATGTCAGCTTGGAGCCCTGCAATCATTTTGGTCGCGTGCCTCCCTGCACGGATGCGATCATCAAATCTGGCATCGAGCGCGTCGTGTGTCCATTTTCCGATCCAAATCCTAAAGTAAATGGCCGAGGCATCCAGGCTTTGCGTCGCGCCGGCATTAAAGTGGAAATTGGCGCCGGGAAAAAAGAAGCGAAAGAGTTAAATGAGGCTTTTATTACCTTTCACGCCAAACGTCGGCCGTTTGTGGCAGTGAAATTTGCTGCCAGTTTGGATGGAAAAATTGCCACCACTACCGGCGATAGTAAATGGATAACGAATCTGGCTGCCCGGAAATACGCCCACTATTTACGCAGTATCTACCAAGCCGTTATCGTCGGTGCCACCACGGTTAGACGTGATAATCCTCATCTCGGCTCTCGCCTTGCTGGTCGCCGTGATCCTCTGCGAATTATCATCGACGGGCGTCTGAGTGTTTCCCCGTCAGCTCAAGTTTTTCGCGACGGAAACGCCCTCGTAGTGGCGAGCGGTTTGGCACCCAAAACCAAACTGGCCGTCTTTAAAAAGCGCGGTATTGATGTTATTCTATTTAAAACAAAACGAATCCCGCTAAAAAGTCTCCTTCAGGAATTATTTCAACGTGAAATTGTAAGCGTCATGGTCGAAGGCGGGGGAGATGTCATTGGAAATTTTTTTGACGAAAAATTCGTTGATAAAGTCCATGCTTTCACCGCGCCGATAATTATTGGTGGAGAGAAGGCGGTGAGCGCCGTACGCGGCCGAGGCATCAAAAAAATATCCGGAGCGCAGCGGCTGAAAAATATTTCCCGTAAAAAATTTGGCGAGGACTGGCTTATCAGCGGCAATCTTTAAGCTCCTATGTTTACCGGCATCATTTCTACAACAAGTAAAATTAAAAAAATAACAACGACAAATAAACACGGTCGCGAAATAGTCGTTCTCAAACCAAAATTGTGGCGCCTTAAAAAGGGCGATAGCATTTCTGTTAATGGTGTTTGCCTCACCGCCACCAGGATTCAACCGAATATTTCTTTTACTCTGATGCCCGAAACCATTCGTTGTACGAATTTTTCTCGAGCCGCTGCCGGCGATGTCGTCAATCTGGAACGGCCACTCAAAGCAGGTGACCGGTTTGATGGCCATGTCGTTTTAGGGCACGTCGATACCACGGGTAGTATCCAAAGAATCAAAAAAAAGGGTAATGCATATATTCTCACCATCGTACCAAAGGACAAAAAAATTCTGCGTTTTGTTGCCGCCAAAGGTTCAGTTGCGGTCCACGGCATCAGCCTGACTGTTGTTAAAGTCAGTAAAACAAATTTTGTCGTACATATCATTCCCTATACCTGGCAGCACACCAACCTAGGATTATGCAAAAAAGGAAGCGACCTGAATATTGAAGTTGACGTTGCCGCTCGGTACAAGATTCGCCAAAAAGAGTGGAGTAAAAAATAATTTTATGCAACTCAAATCACAAAAAAAAATAACGCTTAACGGCAAAAAAATGCGGGTCGGTATTGTTTCCGCCAGATTTAATGAAAAAATTACCAATGGTCTTACGCGTTCAGCACTCGCCGGTCTTAAAGAATGTGGCGTTAAGGAAAAAAATATTTGCGTTGTAAGTGTCCCCGGGGCAATGGAAATTCCGTATACATTGCAGAAATTGGCGGCCAGCAAAAAATACGATTGTCTGGTGGCGATTGGCTGTGTGATCCGCGGTGAGACACCGCATTTTGATTATGTTTGCAAAATGGCGCAGGAAGGAATTTTGCGAGTTTCACAGGATTACAAATTACCAATTGGCTTCGGCATTCTTACTTTGGAAAATGTTGGTCAGGCCGCCGAGCGTCTTCACCTCGGCTCCGACGCCGTCAAAGCGGCAGTGGAATTGGCATTATTGAAATAAACTAGAAATGATTTTTAGGTTGTCATTCTGAGCGGAGCGCCATGCCTACCGGTAGGCAGGAAGAATCTAAGTTATTTTTAATGCTAATACATTCGATATTAATACAAAATATGATTAAAGAAAATTTAAAATTAAACACGGGTGCCGAGATGCCTCTCGTTGGCCTTGGAACCTGGAAATCCGCTCCGAGCGAAGTTGGCCGGGCCGTGGAGTATGCTTTGACGGAAGCTGGCTATCAACATATTGATTGTGCGGCGGTGTACAAAAACGAAAGTGAGATTGGCGAATCCTTGACTAAAGTTTTTAACCGCGGCATACAACGAGAAAATATTTTTATTACCAGCAAACTCTGGGATGACCAGCACGCGCGGGCATCTGTGCCTAAAGCCTGCAAAAAAAGTTTGCAGGATCTTCAGTTGGACTATCTTGACCTCTATTTAATGCATTGGTCCGTGGCCGAACCATTTCCAAGCGCCATCTCAGTTCGCGAAACGTGGGAAGCGATGGAAGATTTAGTTAAAGAGGGACTGGCCAAAGCCATCGGCGTTGCGAATTTTACTGGTCCTTCGCTTATTGACCTTCTGACCTACGCCAAAATAAAACCGGCGGTTAATCAGATTGAGCTGCATCCATACAACCAACAAACGCGGCTGGTCGAATTTTGTCAAAAGCAGGGAATTGTCGTAACGGCGTATTCGCCGCTTGGCAGTCCCGGAGAAGTTGGTTCGCGAGGCAGCGGCGAACCCATTTTGTTTGACGATCCAATTATCAAAGAAATTGCCTTTCGCTACCAAAAAACACCAGCCCAAATTTTATTGCGCTGGGCAATTGAACGCCGTACAGTAGTAATTCCTAAAAGCACCCATCCGGAAAGAATCAAAAGCAATGCGGAACTGTTTGATTTCTCCCTAACTGCAGAAGACTTAGAAAAAATCGCTTCCTTAGAACGCCGACATCGCTTTGTTGATCCTTGGGACTGGAATGGACATTTACCGTATTTTGATTAGCGACTGACGCATTAAAATATTTTAATTGCGGACAAAAGATCGCTCGGTTTAAAAACCGAAATTTTTTGTTTGTACTCCGGAATCTCTAATAAATTATAGCCTCGGCTATAATCGATAATTGACACATCACCTTGAAAGTCTATATAGTATATCTACTTTTTAAATTAAACATGATATAAGTATGGAGGAAATCATGAAAAAACTCGAGGAACACGATAAGATATTTGAAGAGCATAATAAACGCTTTGACGAACATGATAAACGCTTTGATGAGATTGATAAGCGCTTTGACGAACACGACAAACGTTTTGACCGAATTGAAAAACGCTTGGACCAACATGACGAGCAGCTTGAAATTATTGCTAGCACCGTTTTAGAGCATACTGAGCGACTGGATCGAATTGAAGTCAGGCTTGAACAGACGGCCACCAAAGCCGATGTGTTTGGAATAATGAGTACCCTGAACACCCTGGTCGTTTTGGCTAAGAATAATAATCAAGAATTGACCGTTTTGGCGCACGCGCAAAAAACAACCAATGACCGGTTGGATACGGTGGAAAAAGATATCAAGCAAATGAAGCCGTTGCTCGGATTAAGTTAAAATTTTTAAACGCACAAGCCGCTCCCGGTGAGCGGTTTTTTATAATTACTTTTTCTTTGTTCCTTCTTTTAAAAAGTGGTATACTATAATTTGTCATATGAAAAAAGGAGATTCAAAAAATCTAAAAACATTTTTCAATCCTAAGTCGCTGGCCATCATTGGTGCTTCGCCTCATCCGGAAAAAGTCGGACACATCGTCTTGAACAATATCACTTCGGGAGGTTACCAGGAAGAAATTTTTTTAGTGAACCCGCATGAGCAAGAAATTGACGGTCGAAAGTGCCACGCGGACTATGGTAGCTTGCCCCGCACTCCCGAGCTGGCAATTATTTGTGTCCCAGCCGCCGCGGCAATGACGCTCATCGAGCCTATTGCTGAGAAGGGTACCAAAAACATTTTAATTTTTAGCGCTGGTTTTAAAGAAGTTGGAGGAGAGGGGAAAGAGATGGAGGAAAAACTTGCCAGTTTGGCTGAGGAACATAGCCTGTCAGTTCTTGGTCCGAATTGCCTTGGTTTTATCAACACCCCCGCGCACTTAAACGCCACTTTTGGCGAAGGTATTAAAAATAGTGGCAATCTGCGTTTTATTTCCCAATCTGGCGCTATTGCTACGGCTTTTTTCGATTGGTCTGATTATACCGGCGTCGGCACCTCAGATTTTATTACACTCGGCAACAAAGCCGTCATGACTGAGAATGAAGTGCTCGAGTATTGGCTAGGCGATGCGAAGCTGAAGAGCCCTCTGCAGCGTAAAAAACAAGAGAAAGAAGGTTTGTCCCGCTATCGTCCGATCGGATTATATCTCGAATCGATTGTCAACGGGAAAAAATTCATGCAACTGCTTGAAGAAACCACGAAGCGTGATCCGGTATTCATTTTGAAACCGGGAAAATCGGCCGCCGCTAAGCAAGCAATGCAATCGCATACTGGCGCTATTGCCGGTGACGACGCGGTTTTAGAAGCGGCCTTGCGCCAAGTCGGCGTGCTTCGTTGTGAGGGGGTAGAGGATATGTTTGATTTTTCTCGCGCCTTTGCGTGGGAAAACGCGCCGGAAGGTCCGAACGTCGCAATCGTGTCTAATGCTGGTGGCCCCGCTGTAATTTCCACTGACTTAATTGCCGAAGCTGGGCTTACGCTTGCGTCCTTATCACCAAAGACCCATAAAAAGTTAGCCGCCAACTTGCCGTCAGCCTCCAATATTCATAATCCTATCGACGTTTTGGGCGACGCCCTGTCTGATCGCTACGCCGACGCAATGGCCGCGGTTTTGGCGGAAAAATCTGTTCATGCCCTTCTCGTCATTTTAACTCCGCAAATCATGACGCAAATTTCCGAAACCGCGGAAATTATCGGCAAAATGTCAAAAAAATATCAGAAACCAATCTTTTGTTCATTCATGGGCGGACAGGCAATCACGGCGGGCGAAGAAATACTAAATAAATTCAAAATTCCTTCCTTTCGATACCCGGAACGCGCCATTCGGGTCATGGGAAAAATGTGGTGGTGGCATGCCCGGCAAATTGAACAAAAGAAAAAGAAAAAACGCATCGGGGCGGCCGAGCCGACAGCCAATAGTTTAAAACAGAGCCAATCGTTTATCCAACGACTGCGAGAAAGCGGGGAAACAGCCTTATCAAATTTTGAAGCCAACAGTCTTCTTGCCGAGTGGAATATCACCATGCCGGCACTCAAAGCAGTAGCAAGCGAAGAAGAAGCCAAACAATTTGCCGATACTTATGGCTGGCCCGTCGTACTAAAAATTTCTTCATCAGCCATTTTGCACAAAACCGAAAGCCACGCTGTTATCAAAGATTTGGCGACGGAGGAGGAGCTCAGCCATGCCTTCAAGCAGCTTTCGGTTATTCTGAATAAATTTAAACTAATAACTCCGAACAGTATTATTGAAGCCCAACAACAAATCCCTGACGGGGTCGAAGTAATTGTCGGCATCAAACATGATCCAAGCTTTGGAAATGTTCTGTTGTTCGGTGCTGGAGGCACCATGGCCGAACTAATTGAAGACCACAATCTTTGTGTCGCTCCCTTCAGCCGCCAAACCATCGCCGATCTGGTTTCACATTCAAAAATCAATAAAATTTTAGTTGGATATCGAGGTGGAGCAGTGTATAATACTGAAGCGCTTGTGGGCGTCATCCAAAGATTAGCGCAGCTGGCGGAAAGCACGGATGCTTTTGAAGAAATTGAAATAAATCCGGTGATCGTGACGATTGATGCAGCTTATGCTGTTGATGGCCGGGCAATTTTAAAAAAATAACGCCAATAAATACTTTAAAACATGAAACCATTTACGTTTAAAATCGGCGGTGAAGCTGGGTTTGGAATAACGTCGGCTGGTTTGACGTTTTCCAAAATCGTGTCCCGTTCCGGCTACCATGCCTTTGATTATATGGAGTACCCGTCGATCGTTCGGGGTGGGCACAATGTCATGCAAACAACTATTGCCGATCGTCGGGTAGCAACCCCATTCACGACGACCGATTTTCTGGTCGCACTAAACCAAGAGACAATGGATCGCCACGCTCAGGAACTCGGCAAGGGTAGTATTCTTCTCTACGACAAAGATGAAAATATTTCATTGAAAGCGGTGTCGAAAGAATGCCGGACCGTTGGCATCCCTCTGACAACCATCGCACGCGAAGCGGGCGGAAACATTGTTATGCGCAATACGGTCGCCTTAGCGGCAACATTGAATTTACTCGGTGGAGAATTGTCGGTACTCAAAAAAATAATTAGCGAAGAATTCAAAAAGAAACCGGAAATATTGAAAAAAAATTTAACGGTCGCTAACGCCGGTTTTCGTCACGCTGCCGTCTATTTTAAAGCTTATCAACAGTCGGTGTTGGGCAAGCGGCAAGCAACGCAACAAAAAATTGTCGTTAACGGGAATGAAGCAATTGCTTTGGGAGCGGTGGCAGCGGGCATGCAATTCGCCGCCATCTATCCCATGACGCCAACCTCGAATATTCTGCATGTCTTAGCAAAATTGCAAGAGCAATTTGGTTTTATATATAAACAACCAGAAGACGAAATATCGGCAATTAATATGGCGATCGGCGCCTCCTTTACCGGTGCCCGCTCGATGACCGCGACGGCCGGCGGAGGGTTTTGTCTTATGACAGAAGGGTTTGGCTTAGCCGGAATGACGGAAACACCCGTGGTTATCGTGGTGGGACAGCGCGGCGGGCCGGCCACTGGGTTACCAACGTGGACTGAACAAGGCGATATCCAATTCGTTTTGCATGCTCACCAAAGTGAATTTCCTCGGCTCGTGCTCGCCCCGGGTGACGTTGAAGAAGTTTTCCATCAGACCATGCTCGCTTTCAACTTGGCGGAAAAATACCAGACGCCCGTTGTAGTTTTGGTTGACAAACATCTTTGTGAAAGTCATGAAAGCGTGTCGCCCTTTGATTATCGTGCCTATCGAGTGAATCGCGGAAAAGTGATTACAAAAAAATTGAAAAAGTATGAGCATTATGCTCTGTCAAAAGATGGAATTTCACCGCGTGCCTTCGCGGGCAGCGGCACATACGTGGTCGCGAATTCCGATGAACACACAACTGCCGGCTACTCAAACGAGGAAGCAGAGGTGCGTCGTGAGCAAATGCAAAAGAGAATGCAAAAACTGTCGACGTGTGCCAAAGAGGACATGCCGAAGCCTAAAGTATATGGTCCGGAGCGGGCTGATGTAAGCATCGTTTCCTGGGGGAGCAATAAAGGCGCCATTCTTGAAGCGATGAAAAATTTTCCGAATGTGAATTTTCTCCACCTCACCTGGATGAACCCGTTTCCCGTTGCTTTCGTCGCCTCTTTTTTGAAAAAAGCAAAAACGCTTCTCAACATCGAAGGCAATTTTTCCGGTCAGGTGGGAGCATTGATCACGGAAAAAACTGGTTTTAAAATAGAGCATAATTTTCTTAAATACGACGGTCGTCCCTTTTTTCCGGAAGAAATTGCCGCGGAAATTAAAAAATTGTTATGAACATGCATGATTATCTAACGCCGAATGTTTGTACGTGGTGTCCTGGCTGCGGAAATTTTGGCATCTGGACTGCGTTTAAAAAGGCGGCAGAAAAAGAAGGGTGGAATAACACGAATACTGTCCTCACTGCTGGCATCGGCTGTCACGGGCATCTCGTCAATTTCGTAAAAATAACTAGTTTTGAAGGCCTCCACGGCCGCCCGATTCCGGTGGCCTCAGGCGTTAAGCTGGCGAATAATCGCCTGAATGTGTTCGCGTTTACCGGCGATGGCGACGCACTGGCAGAGGGTGGTAATCATTTTATTCATGCCGCCCGGCGCAATCAAGATATAACGGTGGTTATTCATGATAATGCAATTTACGCTTTAACGACCGGCCAAACCTCGCCGCGTTCACCGCGTGGCTATATTTCCAAATCAACACCAGGAGGAAACATCGAAGAGCCCATCCACCCACTGCGATTGGCGCTGGCAGCTGGAGCGACTTTTTTGGCGCGAGTGTATAGTGGCGATATCGAACGTTTGGCAGAAATTTTGATCGCCGCCAACAACCACCACGGTTTGTCTGTTGTACAAATTTTGCAGCCCTGTGTGACGTTTAACTATATGTATTCGCATATTTTTTATCAAGAAAATATCTACGAGGTAGGGCCCAGCTACGATCCAACCGATAAAACAGCCGCCTTTGCCAAAACAATGGAGTGGGGGATTAAAAAAATTCCCGTTGGCATTCTCTATCAGGTGAATGAGCCAACCTATGAAGAACAGATACCCCAAATTAAAAAACATGCGCTCGTACATGGTGGCACCAAAAAACGTGACATCACAAAAATTCTCAAGATGTATGTATGAAAAAAAAGATTATCATTGTCTACGCCAGTAATTCTGGCGGCACATATCTGGTCGGCCGGACTCTGCAAGC
>JAJYIJ010000035.1 GCA_021790135.1 bacterium
TCCCTGGCGTTGTGGCTGGCCGGTGTCGGACAGGCTCTCGTTGGTTTGTCCCAATTCGCAGCGCAGGAAGTCTATCCGAATAAGTGGCTTGGGCTGGCGTACCAATCACCCTTCCAGCCGGGCAGCGGCGTGATTGACGCGCCGCTTGGCCACATTCTGCGCGCTTACGGCTCGCTTGGCGGGCCGAATCCCTTCGGCATTTTTTTGGCGGTCATCTATGTTTTTGGCCTGCTCTTGTATATGAAGCGGCCTTCAATTTGGCTGTTGGCCGGTCAAGCTGTCATCGCCTCCGGCCTCATTGTGTCATTTTCCCGCGCTGGCTGGCTGGCTGGCGCTGTCGGCACGATCACACTGGCAATTTTTTTGTATCGTCGGCGCGCTGCTCTGGCCCTGCGAAGCGTGGTGAAACAATCGGCAATGGCAATACTGCTGGCGGCAGTGGCTTTTGTCTGGCTTCTGCCCGCGTTTACCACCCGTCTTATTCCGACGGCGACGCTGGAACAATATTCTATTAATGATCGGATGGAACAATACACTGCTGCTTTTTCTCTGGCGCCAGCGGATTGGCTGTTTGGCGCCGGCCTCGGCCTCTACACCTATCAGCTCTATCGTCTTAATCCGCACGCGCCCGGTTGGCAATACCAGCCGATTCATGATGCCTATGTTTTGCTCGCGTCCGAAGGCGGCTTGGTTGGCGCTCTTTTATTTGCTCTTTTTGTCTATTGGCTGATTAAAAAAATATGGGCGGTCAACCCATTCTATGTAGCCGTCTTGATTACGCTCGCGACAGCATCGCTATTTGAACATTTTATGTGGAGTCTCTACGTCGGGCAGTTATTTTCCTGGACAATTTTTGCTTTTGGTTTTCAGAAAAAAATTGACTCCTGACGTCCTTCAGCCGATCGCGGGCAATTGGTCGGATTCTTTATATTGATTCAAAAATTTTCGCATCGTTTGTTCCTCGGCGTGCACGTTCTGGGCAGTGGCATTGCCTAGTTTGTCGCCGGCATCATTGACGGTGCAGAGAATAGTAGTGCCCGTGATTTCGCCTTTTCGCGTCCGGAAAAAATCGCGGCATTGCCGGCACGGTTTAAGAGTCGCATTGTCCTCATCATTGGCGGCATCGGTATTTTTTTCCGACGACACGGTCACAATGGCCACGATTGAGTTATAACCGGCTGCCTCCGCCCCTTCAATCGCCAGTCGTTCCGCACAGTCTTTTCGCTGGCCAGGACGGAGCGTGCGCTTCCCTGCGAGATAATTACCGGCCGAAAAAATATGGTATTCGTCTTTTTCTTTATTCCAGGCCAAGACTGAACAGCCCACCAAAAAATCACGGTAGGAATAGGCCAGGCTGTCGCGCGCTTCCGCAGCTGCTGCGACCAGCCTTTGGTAGAATCCGGCGTAGGTTTCGCGGTGCCGTTTGAGCAACAGTTCGGCGCTTATTCTCTTCTGGCTTCGTTCCGGCGCCGGAGCCGTTTGGTTTTCATGATGGTGGAGTGAGAGCGGTTTTTCGGGCATACTTCTAGAATCTAGAATAGCATGGAGGCAGGGCTCCAGCAAGCACAAAATTAAAAATTACTTATACACATAACCTAGCTGGTCTTCAGCTTGACATTTTTTTCCCGTGGGGTACAATGAGCTACACCTTTATCACTCGTTTCTTCTGAGTGATAATAGAAATAATTCATTCATTTTATTATTAATAGTACTCTATGCAAATCCGACCGCTCGGCGACCACGTGTTGGTCCGCCAAAAAAAGGAGGATGAAGTCACCAGTTTTGGTCTGGTACTTTCCGGCGATAAAAAGAAAAAACCCGAAGGCGAAGTGGTCGCTGTCGGCCCGGGCAAGTTGCTGGACGATGGCACACGCAGCAAAATGGATGTGAAAGCAGGGGATCATATTGTTTTGAAGAGTTGGGGTGGTGATGATGTGGAAGTAGACAAAGAAGAATACAAAATTGTTTCGCAGGATGACATCCTTGCGGTTATTGAGAAATAATTTTTAAACCTATGGCCAAACAAATTATTTTTTCCGATGACGCCCGCCGTAAATTGGTTACCGGCGTCAACACCCTCGCCAATGTCGTGAAAGTGACCTTGGGCCCGAAGGGACGCAATGTCGTTTTAGACAAAGGCTTTGGCGCGCCGACCATCACCAAAGATGGCGTGTCCGTTGCTAAAGAAGTGGAAGTGGAGGACAAATTTGAAAATGCCGGCGTGGAACTCGTCAAAGAAGTCGCCAGCAAAACTAATGATGATGTCGGCGACGGCACCACCACTGCAACGGTTTTAGCCCAGGCCATCGTTGCCGAAGGTCTCAAAAATGTTACGGCTGGCGCCAACAGCGTCGCCTTAAAACGCGGCATCGACAAATGCGTTGAAGCCATTGTTGCTGACCTCAAAGAAAAAATTTCTAAACCGGTTGAAGAAGATGAAATTGCCAACGTCGCATCCATTTCCGCCAACGACAAAGAAATTGGCAAACAAATCGCCGATGCGATGAAAGCGGTCGGCAAAGATGGCGTGATCACCGTGGAAGAGTCGCAGAGTTTCGGCATGGAAATTGAAGTTGTGCAAGGTATGCGTTTTGACAAAGGATACGTGTCGCCCTACATGGTGACCAACGCTGAGCGCATGGAAGCCGAATACTCCGACGCGCAAATTCTCATTACCGACAAAAAGATCTCCAGCATCCACGACATTTTGCCGCTTCTCGAAAAAGTTGCTCAAGCCGGCAAAAAAGATTTAGTTATCATTGCCGAAGATTTGGATGGCGAAGCCTTGACCACCTTGGTGCTCAACAAACTCCGCGGCACGTTCAACGTGCTGGCCGTGAAAGCGCCGGGCTTTGGTGATCGCCGCAAGGAAATGTTGCAGGATATTGCCGTCTTGACCGGCGGTAAAGTGATCACCGAGGATCTTGGCCTCAAACTCGATAAAACTGAATTGGAAGATTTGGGCCATGCTCACAAAGTGATTGCCACCAAAGAAACCTGCACGATCGTGGAAGGCAAAGGTGACAAAAGCGAGATTCAGGAACGCGTGGCCGTGATCAAGAAAGCGATCACCCAAACGGACAGCGATTTTGACAAAGAAAAACTCCAGGAACGTCTGGCCAAACTCGCCGGCGGCGTCGCTATCATCAAAGTTGGTGCGGCTACCGAAACCGAAATGAAAGAAGTGAAGCACCGCATTGAAGACGCGGTTGGCGCCACCAAAGCAGCCGTGGAAGAAGGTGTTGTGCCGGGCGGCGGCGTGGCCTTGGTCCGCGCGGCAAAAGCCTTGGACAGCTTGAAACTGCAAGCCGAAGAGCACATCGCCGTTAACATTTTGAAACGCGCCTTGGAAGAGCCGCTCCGCCAGATCGCGGGCAACGCTGGCGTGGATGGCGCGGTGGTGGCCGAAGAAGTGAAAAAACAAACTGGCAACACTGGCTATAATGCAGTCACTGGAAAATATGAAGACATGGTCAAAGCCGGCGTCATTGATCCAACCAAAGTCACGCGCTCGGCACTCCAGAACGCCGCCAGTATTGCTGGCATGTTCCTCACCACCGAAGCAGTTATCACGGACTTACCAAAGAAAGAAGAACCGCCAATGCCGCCGATGGGTGGTGGCATGGGGGGAGGTATGGGGGGGATGTACTAAAATAAGCAATAATAAAGACGCTCCGAAAGGGGCGTTTTTTAAATTTAAAATTCCCATTGCCGAGACCGCGTTTAGTGAGTAGAAAAAACGGGAGAAACTTTGCCCCTCTATTGGTATAGTAGGGCTGAATGGCGGTGTCAAGTATATTGACTTATCAACTTGACAATATATTTTACATATATTACGATGGGTTTATCACCAATATGATCAGCCCTAGTTTTGTCAAAAAATTGCGTTTGGAAAAAGGTTTTTCGCAAGAATACATCGCAAAGAAATTGGGATTTTCTCGTCCCTCGTATATTCAGTTCGAAAAAGGAGAAAAGGAGCTCACTATCTCAGAAGCAGAGAAGCTAGCTTCTATTTTTGATCTGTCGCTTCAAGATTTAATTTCCGATAAGGAGAGTAATGAGTTTGCTGTAGTGCTAGGGAAAAAAAAGAAAAGTGAAAGGGAAGAAATAAAAATGCGTATTAATGTTCCTCAGAAAAAAATGGACAAATTCAAAGAAGTTTTTCTCTACATCCTTGAAAAAGTAGGCGCCAAACCTAACGTAGGTGAAACAGTGCTTTACAAACTTTTATATTTTATTGATTTTGATTTTTACGAGAAATATGAAGAACAGTTAATTGGTGCAACTTATATTAAAAATCATTTTGGTCCTACCCCTGTAGAATTTGGAGCTATCGTGGCTGAGATGGAACGTATGGGAGAAGTAGAAAAGATAAAGAGTAGTTATTTTCAGCATGAACAAAAAAAATACCTGCCACGAAGAAAAGCCAACTTAAGTTGCATTAGTGGTCTAGAGAAAGAGCTAATTGATGACGTTTTGAATCGTTTATCAGACAAAACAGCAACAGATCTTAGTGAATATTCTCATCTTGATACGCCGTGGATAATTGCAGAACAAAATAAGCCTATCGATTATGAGGCTGTATTTTACCGTACAGCTAATACTGCTGTGAGGGACTATGAAAGAGATTAGCTATGAGTCGATAACAAAATTTCAGCTAGAATTTAAAAAATTGGAGAAAAAATTTCGAACGCTTTCTGACGATTTAGAAATGGCAAAGAAGGCTGCGATAGAATTGTTCCATATTAAAAAACTTAACAACCAAAGTGTCTTCCCAATTCCGAGTTTTTGTCTAGAGACTGTCTTAGTTTATAAATTAAAAAAATTTGCTTGTCGAGCACTAAAAGGAAAGGGTAACAAAAGTGGTATTAGAATAATTTATGCATTTTACCCAGCAGAAAATCGTGTAGTTTTTATAGAAATTTATTACAAAGCCGACAAGGAGAATGAAAATTATGAAAGAATAAGAGAGTATTTAAAAAATAAGTCTTAGCTAGAATCCGTATTCCGTCAGGAGTATTTTTCTTCCACAAACCCTAGCCGCATGATACGTTAGAATAACTATGCCTCCTAAATTTCCAACAATCAGGACAAAACGTCTCTTCCTCGTCCCTATAAGCCTGCGATATAAGCATCAGATCTTTAAAGAATTCACTCCGGAAATCACGACGTTCATGTTCCCGTCACCAGCTAGAAAGATAGCCGAAAGTGAGAAGTTTATTCGGGAGAGTCGTCGCAACATGGTGAAAGGCAAAGAACTCGTTTTTGCTGTACTCAATAAGCGCACAAAAGTTTTTTTTGGTTGTGCGGGACTTCACAAAATGAATACAAAGCACCCTGAGCTCGGTATCTGGATCAAAAAATCTTCTCATGGCCACTGCTATGGGCGGGAAGCCATGACCGCTATTAAACAATGGGCTGACAAAAACGTACGTTACGATTATATTTTTTATCCCGTTGCCAAAGCGAATAAAGCCAGTCGCAAAATTGCGGAAGCGCTTGGCGGTAGATTCATTCGTGAATTTGTTGGCAAAAAACAAAATGGTGAGAAAATGTGGGAAGTGGAGTACAGAATATTCCAAGAGGAAATAATTTAAAAAGAATTTTATGCGTATCACCATCGTCGACCAAAACGACAGCATCATCGGCGCCAAAGATAAAGATTTTCGCCAGCCCAATGATATCTACCGTGTTTCCGCTCTGTGGCTGACCAATTCGCGCGGAGAAGTATTGTTGGCGCAGCGTTCTTTTTCTAATGATAATGATCCAGGAAAGTGGGGGCCGGCAGTGGCCGGAACGGTTGAACAGGGCGAAACCTATGAAAGTAATATCATTAAAGAAATTGCTGAAGAGATCGGACTCAACATTCCACTGGCAGCGTTGAAAAAAGGTCCAAAGACATTTCGAGAAAAACCGGAAAGAAAATATTTTTGCCAATGGTATATTTACCAGACCGATAAATCGGCCAGCGAATTTAATGTTCAGCGTTCGGAGGTCGAAAAAGTGCAGTGGTTTGATAGAGAAACGGTGAAAAAGATGGTCGCCGAAAAGCCAGATAATTTTTTACAGATAATTCGACAATGGGCGAATGGTAAGATTGATTTCTCTTCTAGATAATAAAAAAACCATCCCGCCCCAACGTACGTCGGGGCGGGATTGGTATGAAGTAATTTCCAGCCACCCATCACGAAATGTCTGTTAAAAAACAATTCGTGGCGAGTGGGTGGCGGAAGCGGCCTCCCACCGGCCGTTGCTTCAGGAGAGGCAGTAGAAGCTTACCGGCCACTCCTCCCGATTGGGGGGTGGCAAGCGCCTCCCCACGTGAAAGGCGCGGATCCTCCCTTTCGTTTCCTCCTTCAGGTTGGTGGTGGCATCCCTAATCTGCTTGAGACTAGGGGGCAGACCAGCAGTCCCGGCGATGTACACCGTGAGAAGCAGGTTCCTCTTCCAGAACGGCGACTCCGCCCTTTCATCTTGCAGTGCCAAGACGACCGGAGTAGGCTTCTTGAAGCCCGGCTTCTTGCCGCTCATATTGCGTCGTATCTTTGCCCGTTGCAATTTTGTGTCCTCCTCCCCGTGGTGGGGGAGATTGGGGTGGGTTTTCGAACGGCATTAGTATAGACTAATTTTCGTGTTCGGTCAAGACAAATTTGTAATAACAAAAATAAAAACCAGCCATTATTTTGGCTGGGAAAATGATGTGAGGCGTCCTTGAGCGGGGAGACCTCACTTGTAGAAGATCACGCTCGAACCCGCGATTCTCTTGCGACCACCGCCGTACTTCGGTACGACGAGAAAATGCGTTGCGCCGAAGATATGTTTTTTTTTCGCCAGTGCCCGTGCGCACCCCTCGTCCACGGACGTCGGTCCGCGCGACGTCTCGCAGCGTCCGGCCTCGACGAGGCCAAGTGTCACCTTCTCGATTCTTGTCATGTTCACCTCTCGTAGGAGGTTCCGTCCGCCCAAGGACTGCGACAAATTAACAAATTTTTGATGATTTGTCAATATAAAAGTGAGGTAAAAAAGTTTTATCCACAGCAATAAAAAAAGTTGTGTTATAATATCAAAACTAAAATTTTAAAAATTATTTTTATTTATTTTTAAATTCAAAAAAATATGGAGGGGAAAGGGAGGGGCATTATTGCCGGAACGATTTTAGCATTCGTCGCCGGTTTTTTATTTTTGCCTGTCGCTGCGCGAGCGACCAACTACACGGTTGTGCGGTATGATGTCGGCACCGACCACATCGCCACACAAACGTTGACGAAAGATCGGAGCCCGTATTTGATTGAGGGAGGTTGTTATTCCGATTGGGTGGAAGCCGGCGAGACGCTGACGATTGATCCTGGCGTGGTGGTGAAATTTGCGCCAATTCAAAATTGTCAGATGGGAAAGGCAGCCGCGCATATTAATGTGGCGGGAAAATTAATCGTTAATGGCACCGCGGACGAGCCGGTTATTTTTACCTCCTGGTTCGATGACGCGGCCGGTGGGGATATGAATGGTGATGGCGACGCGACGGCGCCCGCAGCCGGTGATTGGGGCGGCGTGGTAGCATCAGGAGCCTCCGCCAATATTGAAATCCACCATGCCATTTTTCGTTATGGCGGCGGCGGCAGTTTTAATTGTAGCGTGCAGGTGGGGAATGGAGTCGCTGGTGCAGCATTTGATCATGTCGAAGTTGCTACTAGTTCGGCTGTTGGTCTGTGTGCCGACGTTCCTTTGGATTTGGAGGGCAGTTCTTTCCACGGCAACCACGTTGCTGGAGTGGTGGCAGAATCGCAATTTTATTTTCCGCATCTTGATGCTCAAAATAGTTGGTGGGGCGATTCAAGCGGCCCGGCGGTTGGTGGAAATTCTGATGGCACGGGCGACGCGATCCAGGGCGATGTAGCTTTTGTGCCGTGGTTGAAAAATGATCCGGCGAGCCAAACTGCCACTGGGACATTGACGTATATTTCAACCTACCCGCACGGTATTGCCACTGATACTATTTTCCTCCCAACACAGCCGGTTTTCAAAATTGCTTTAAAAGGCGATAGCGCGGTAACGCCGGACTATCTTCGAGTCGTGGTTAGTGGCACTCCCTATGATCTTTCAAAATTGTCGGGAGGCACGAAGACGCGGCGGTATTATGGCTGGCAGCCAGCGGACGGCACGTTTCTGGCTGGCCGCTATTCGTATCATTTTGAGTTGAGCATCAACGGCATCACCAAGCGATTGCCCGCCAGTGGGGAGTTGTCATTCAGCATAGAAAATACGCCGGTTATTGTCATACCGGGCATCCTGGGAAGCGAACCAAAAGACGGCGTCTGGGTAATCGACCCTATTCTCCATACATATGACAATTTATTGGCAACGCTTGAAGCAAATGGGTTTAGCAGTGGTCAAGATTTATTTACGTTTCCCTATGATTGGCACCAGTCCAATGTTTTAACGGC
>JAJYIJ010000036.1:0-5281 GCA_021790135.1 bacterium
TTTCGCGCTCCGCTGCCACCATCGTCGGCGGTCTGGCCCTTGGCTATGATCGGGAAACCGCAGTTGAATTTTCCTTCCTATTAGCGGTACCCACCATGCTTGCCGCCAGTGGACTAGATTTAGTTAAAAGCGGCCACGCATTTACATCCTCACAATTTGGCGTTTTGGCCGTCGGTTTTATCGTTTCCGCATTCGTCGCCGGCGCCGCCATCGTCTGGTTGCTTCGATTTGTACGCAATCATGATTTTACCGGTTTCGGCATTTACCGAATGATTGCCGCCGTAGCTTACTTCTTACTCATAAAATAACTTTGACAGTCAAGCGTTTGTTCGCTATACTAAGGCTAATTTTGTAATTCAAGTATGCCTGAAAAATTAACATCTCGCGCTGAAAATTATTCTGAGTGGTACAACCAAATCACGGAAAAAGCCGGCTTGGCGGAACATTCGGCGGTAAAAGGCTGCATGGTCATCAAGCCCTACGGCTACGCGATCTGGGAAAAAATGCAACAAGCGCTGGATGCCATGTTCAAGGCCACCGGACACCAGAATGCCTATTTTCCGCTTTTTATACCGAAATCATTTTTTAGTAAAGAAGCCAGTCACGTTGAAGGCTTCGCCAAAGAGTGCGCAGTTGTCACGCATTATCGCCTCAAGACCGCCAAAGATGGTACGATCATCGTGGATGATGATGCCAAATTAGAAGAAGAACTAATTGTCCGCCCCACCTCCGAAACAATTATTTGGAACACCTACCGCAGTTGGATTCAATCGCACCGCGATTTACCCATCTTAATAAATCAATGGGCAAATGTCGTGCGCTGGGAAATGCGCACCCGTCTTTTTTTGCGGACAACGGAGTTTCTCTGGCAAGAAGGGCACACGGCTCACGCCACCCGCGAGGAAGCTGAGGCGGAAACTAAAAAAATGATTGATGTCTACGAAGATTTTGCCAAAAATTGGCTGGCTTTGCCGGTTATTAAAGGCACCAAAACGGCGAGCGAGCGCTTCGCTGGAGCAGTGGAGACTTATTGTATTGAAGCCATGATGCAGGATGGTAAGGCACTCCAGGCCGGCACGTCGCATTTTCTCGGACAAAATTTTGCCAAAGCTTTTGACGTAAAATTTGCCAATAAAAACGGCGACCTGGATTATGTTTGGGCGACCTCCTGGGGGGTTTCAACACGATTAATGGGGGCCTTGATTATGGCGCATTCTGATGATCAAGGTTTAATTTTACCTCCACGGTTAGCCCCAATCCAGGTGGTGATTGTACCAATTTACAAGAATAATGAAGAAGCAAAGGAAATTACAACAGCAGTCGAAATGATTGTGGCTGCACTACAACAAAAAAATATTCGCGTACATTTTGATAACGATGATAGCAAACGTCCCGGTTGGAAATTTGCTGAGCACGAATTAAAGGGCGTGCCCCTTCGACTGGCTATCGGACCTCGTGATCTCGCTAAGGGTGTCGCCGAAATCGTTCGACGCGACACCGCCGAAAAGCAGACTATTCCGTTGGACACGTTACCTGAAACGTTGGAAAAATTACTAAAAGAAATTCAAAAAAACTTACTCGAAAAGGCAGCTGATTTCCAAAAAAAGCATACTTTTGAGGTTGATACGTACGAAGAATTTAAAGAAAAAATTGAGCAAGGTTTTGTACTGGCCCATTGGGATGGCACACCCGAAACCGAAGCTAAAATAAAAGATGAAACCAAAGCCACTATTCGCTGCATTCCTCTTGAAGTGACCGGCGAGAAAGGCACCTGCATCTATTCAGGGAAACCCTCAAAACAACGCGTCGTATTTGCTCGCGCCTACTAGTCATATGGCAGAAATGGAGTTCATAAAAAAGCTTCACCGCGAACTCCAAGCCGCATTTGTCGGGACGCAGATCCTGCTTGGTGGAAGTTATTGGTCAGGCGAGGCGGACGCGGAGAGTGACATTGATTTTTATTGTCTTTGTTCATGGCGATTCTTTTTCGGCTATAAAAAAGCCGCCGAGAAGAATAAATTAATCAGGCAAAAATTTCCCGAGGCCAACTATGCCATTATTTTGGTGCCAAATTTTTTTTTCCGTCGAGGCTGGCTGTACGCCGTCGGAATAACGGAAGAGGGAAACGTGCGCCAGTCAAAAAGCAACCGAAAATTAATTTTTCGCAATGCCTTAAAACTTGGCTGGTACAACTATTTTTTGTATGCCCGTTATGGTTTTAAAAAATATTTGGAAAAAAGTCGTCACCAGGCGGCTATCGCCGAAAGGACTTCACTAGCGGCGGAGCTCAAGCCGTCTGATTTGCAAAAAAGCAATCTTTCCATTCCGGACTGGTCCGCTGAACAGATACCTGGGCTGCTTACGCAAATGGAAACGCAGCATCAAAAACTCCTTCATTTTTCTTTGGTGAACTGGCTGATCTACAATACAAAATTTTTAGTGCGCGGCAATCCGTTGTTTTTCTTTGCTAATCCTGATAAACTAATTTTACGAAAAATTAACCAGTCAAAAAACAATGGCGGGCCAGAATTCATCGCTTGGCTCAAAAAATACGTTTTCCCTGTTATCATTATTTAATAATTTTTACCCTTTATGCCACTGCCTGAATATCTGAGGCCAGTTCCTGATCCGGACGAGACAGAGCCAAAAGAATTGCCTGAAGAAAATATGCCACCCCAGGCTAAACCGGAAATTAAATTTGCCTCAGCGGCGCCGGAAAAGCCTCAAGCAACTTTTGCTTTTGACGTTAATGCCAGTGGAATCCAAAAAGCGCAAAAATTTTTCCGCATCGCTCAGGCACATTTTACTGAAGTCAATAAAAAACAAAACCGCCGCTATAGTGTTGAATTGTCGAAGCGCGGCAAAAATATACCCGTTGTGATCATCAACCCGGATGACGAAGTGGTAGAAGACTGGGTTAGAAACAATCGACAGCTTTTACCATAAAAAAAATTTTTCTATGAATGAGATCGTCTTTGACATTGAAACGCAAAATACTTTTTCGGACGTGAATAATGATTTTAAAAAACTGCGTATTTCTTGCGTCTCGATTTATCGCTACGAAACTGACTCATATGAAAGTTTTGAAGAGCACGAACTCGGAAAACTTTGGCCAATTTTAGAAAAAGCTGATCGCGTCATCGGCTTAAATTCCGGCCATTTTGATTTACCGGTCATGAATAACTATTATTTAGGCGACTTGCTCAAATTTCCCCATCTTGATTTGATGGAAAGCGTCAAAGAATCTTTAGGTTTTCGCCTCAAATTAAATGATATTGCTCAGGCCACGCTTGACGGCGTGGAAAAAAGCGCCGAAGGGCTGCAGGCTATTCGCTGGTGGAAAGAGGGAAAAATTGACGAGATAAAAAAATATTGCGAACAGGATGTCCGCGTCACTAAAGAGGTATATGAATTCGGCAAAAAAAATAAACAACTTTTCTATAAATCTCTCACCGGCGAAATTTTGCCTTTTCGTGTTAATTTCGAGATGCCCGCTACCGTCGCGCAGAAAAAAAATATCAATTTGACCCTTCCGTTTTAATGTATATATGAAAAAAAAATCTAGGTTAATCTATCTTGACCACGCGGCCACCACCCCGACTGACCCCAGAGTTGTCCGCGCCATGATGCCCTTTTTTAATAAAAATTTTGGCAATCCATCGGCGCTCTATCAAGCGGGAGTGCAGGCGCATGAAGCAATAGAAAGTGCCCGTAAGGCTGTAGCGAACATTTTTCATAGCCAGCCCGATACGGTTGTTTTCACAAGCGGTGGAACAGAATCCGATAATTTGGCCGTTCTTGGCACCGCGCTCGCTCATGAAAACCATGGTCGGCATATTATTTCAATCGGCATTGAGCATGATGCTGTTTTGGCACCACTCCAGAGGCTCAAAAAGCGCGGCTTCGATATAACGTTTATCCCGGTTGATAAAAACGGCTTGGTTAACCCGCAAAATGTGTACGCCTCCTTGCGTCCTGATACGATCTTGGTAACAATCATGTACGCAAATAACGAAATCGGAACCATTGAACCGATTGCCGATATTGGCCGTCTGCTGCTCCGTTTTCGCAAAGAGCACCAAACTTCATATCCATTTTTTCACAGTGATGCCTGTCAAGCGGCCGGTTATCTTGACCTTGACGTCGAAAAATTACATGTTGATTTATTGACGGTGAATGGCAGCAAAATCTATGGGCCGAAAGGTGTTGGCTGTTTATATATTCGCCGCGGTCTTGTCGTTGAACCGCGCCAGCTTGGCGGCAGCCACGAAAATGGCCGCCGGGCTGGAACAGAAAATGTTCCCGCTATTGTCGGTTTTTCCAAAGCGCTCGAATTGGCTACTCAAAAAAGAAACATGGACAGCCAGAAACAACGTCTATTGTCCCATTACTTTGAAAAAAAATTGCAAAGTCTTGCCAAAGATTTTTCCATAGGAATTCATCTGAACGGGCCGCCGGTGGGGGAGAGTCGGTTGCCAAACAACATCAATGTGGGCGTCTCAGATATCGAAGGCGAAGCCCTGGTAATTTATCTTGATGCGGCGGGAATTGCTTGTTCCACCGGTTCAGCGTGTTCGTTGCTTACAAAAGATCCGTCACATGTTCTCAAAACAATCGGCACGCCATCAAAATGTGCACGTTCGGTTGTCCGCTTTACACTCGGGCGGAGTACAACGCGGCTCGACATCGACACAACCATCAAGGCACTCAAAAATGCCATCCAAACATTAAGACCGGCTTAGAAGAAGAGGGCATACTTCCATTGGAGCCACCCCAGTTGCTTCTTTTATTTTTTTTCGCTACAATACAGAAAAATATTGTCTATGTTTGGCACCCTTTTTATCGTCGCGACGCCCATCGGCAATCTTGAGGACATTACGCTTCGCGCGCTTTCCACCCTCAAGACTGTTGATGCAATTCTGTGTGAAGACACGCGCGTCACCAAAAAACTGCTTGATCACTTTGAGATTAAAAAAGAATTGGTGAGCTACCACCACCACAGCGACGAACGCAAAGTGCGCTATATAAAAGAAATGCTGGCAGCGGGAAAAAATTTAGCCCTAGTCACCGATGCTGGCACGCCAGGCATTTCCGATCCAGGCAACGCTCTGATCCATAATCTGACATCTAAAGAAAACATCACGGTCGTCCCTATTCCCGGCGCCTCCGCACTGATAGCAGCCCTGTCGATTTCAGGATTTCCAACTGATAAATTCATTTTTACTGGTTTTCCACCGCATAAGAATAAACGTCAAAAATTTTTTCAAGAAATTGCCGTCGC
>JAJYIJ010000036.1:5291-8441 GCA_021790135.1 bacterium
TTTTTTATGAATCCGGCCACCGAATTTTAAAATGCCTGAAGGAGCTGAAAACAATTTTGAATCCAGCCCGCCCCGTGCTGATTTGTCGGGAGTTAACAAAAAAATTTGAAACAATCTATCGCTCAACGGCTGGCAACTTGGCCAGCCTCACGCTCGACGAAAGAGGGGAATTTACTCTTGTTGTTGGTCTCATATAAATGCACAAATATGGATTTCAAAAGTTTTCTTTATTATTTCATCATTGGCGGCTTGGTGACAACCATTATTGTATGGTTTGAAGAAAGCAATATGCGGCTTTTGTCCGGCCTCGCGACTCTTATGCCGGTTTTCACTCTCATTGCCTACATATTTATCGGCGAGTCCCGCGGCGGCCGGGCCGTTTCTGAACACGCTTCACTCGTCCTTGTTGGCACTTTAATCGCCTGGGTACCCTATATGTTGGCCATTATTCTCCTGGCCCCACGCATCGGCAGCAGCCGCGCCATTGCCATCGCGTTTGCCATCTTTTTTGCTCTGGCACTGGCCTTTTTGCTTGTGGTGCAACGCTTTGGACTATTTCAATAATTTGTATGTCTAAAAAAAATACTTTTTACATTACAACGGCAATACCGTATGCCAACGCCAGCCCGCATATCGGTTTTGCTTTAGAAATTCTGTATGCTGATGTGATGGCCCGTTATCAACGTCTTCTCGGTCATGAGGTTTATTTTTTAACCGGTACCGATGAGCATGGCCAAAAAATGCTGAAAACTGCTCGTGAAGCTAATCGTTCGGTGGAAGAATTTGCTGCCGAAAAGTCAGCCGAGTTTATGCGCTTGGCTGACGAATGGAACATCTCCAACAACGATTTTATTCGCACAACTGAACAACGCCATGAAACAGCGGCACAAAAATTTTGGCAGCTGGTGGACGAAAAAGGATATATTTTTAAAAAATCCTATACTGGCCTTTACTGCTATGGCTGCGAATCATTCAAAACCGAAAAAGATTTAGTCGACGGTAAATGCCCCGACCATAATCGAACGCCGGAAATTGTTTCAGAAGAAAATTATTTTTTCAAATTATCGGCGTTTCAAAAGCAACTTGAAGCGTTTTTTGACGAACATCCTGACTTTGTCGTCCCCCCAAATCGCTATCGAGAAATGAACGAAATTTTGAAAAGTGGGTTAGATGACGTCAGCATCTCACGAAGCAAAGAAAAATTGCCTTGGGGGATCCCGGTACCAGGCGACGACAGCCAAGTAATGTACGTCTGGTTCGACGCTCTCAGCAACTACATCACTGCGCTTGGCTGGGGAAAAGAGGATGATGAATTGTATAAAAAATTCTGGCCGGCGAATGCACATGTTATTGGCAAAGATATCAATCGATTCCATTCCTTGCTTTGGCCGGCCATGCTCATGGCCGCGGGGCTCGAACTGCCCAAACAAATTAGTGTGCACGGTTTTATCTATGTCGATGGCAAAAAAATGAGCAAAAGCATTGGCAATGTCGTTGATCCAGCAGAATTGATTCGGGTCTATCCGCTTGAAGCCGTGCGGTACTTTTTGATGCGCGAAATTCCTTTTGATAATGATGGAAATTTTTCAGAAAAACAATTCATCGAACGGTATAATGGCGATCTCGCCAATGGCCTTGGCAACCTGACCAACCGTATTCTTACGATGATCGAAAAATATGCTGCCGGTCAAATTCCTGCTCCGACCGAACCTGATGATGAGTTTATCGATTATGTAAAAAAAATATGGGAACACTACAAAAAAGTAATGACCGAATGGCGCATCGACCTCGCTCTTGAGGCGACCTGGAAATTTGTCGCCCACTGCGATCAGCTCATTTCGGATCGGCAGCCGTGGGCAATGGCAAAAAATGGCAAAACTGAGCAAGTCCAAACATTGCTTTACCACCTAGCTGAAGCTTTACGCCACATTGCTATCATGATTTTTCCAGTTATGCCGGAAACTGGTGAAAAAATACTACAAGCACTGGGTCTTGATGTCGGGCTGGAAATTGCCAAGCCTCTTGATGCTCTCGAACAGTGGGTTGATATACCTGTCGGAACCATAATCAAAAAAGGAGAGCCGCTTTTCCCGCGGTTATTATTAAATGAAAAATAATTCATATGCCCTGGTTCGATATCGTCATCATCATTATTATCGCGGGCTTTGCCTTGTTTGGCCTTTTTTTTGGGCTGGTCCATACGCTCGGCTCACTAATCGGTACCATTTTGGGTGTGTTTTTGGCGTCACGCTGGTATGCGCCGTTTGCCGATTGGCTTCTTCATTTTACCGGTTGGAGTTCTAATCTTGCTAAAGTCATCATGTTCGTCATTGTGTTTATTATCATTAACCGTTTAATCGGTTTTGCCTTCTTTTTAGTGGATAAAATTTTGTCCATTTTCACCCGTCTGCCATTTATCAATGGTCTGAATCGTCTTTTAGGCCTCGTTTTCGGTTTTGCCGAAGGCGTTATCGTCGTCGGTATCACTTTTTATTTTATTAGCCGATTTCCCTTGAGCGTTGGATTCATGACGGCCGCCCAAAATTCTAAAATTGTTCCTCTGTGCACCGCCGTGGCTGCCGTTTTGTGGCCTCTGGTACCAGGCGCTATCCGTTCCCTGCAGAATGCCTTAGCTTCCATTATCCACTAACACGTATGATGATCGACACTCACGCTCATGCGCATTTTAACGCCTATAAAACCGACATGGATGAAGTGCTGCGACGCAGCCTCGATCAGGACATGATTATTAATCTGGTTGGCACACAAAGCACTACCAGTCAAAACGCCGTTAACGTCGCGGAAAAATATGATAGGGTTTTTGCCAGCATCGGTCTTCATCCTGAGCATCTCTTTTCAAAACATGTCGACGAAGAAGAATCATCTTTTCAATCACGCGAAGAAACATTTAATTATTCTTTTTACAAAAAATTGGCCTCACACCCTAAAGTGATCGGGATCGGGGAGTGCGGGATCGATTTATATCGAATACCGGAAGGCTTAACCGCCGCTGACATGCTTCCCAAACAGCGTGATACTTTTCTCCAGCAATGTGCCCTCGGAAAAGAATTAGATTTGCCAATGGTCATCCATTGCCGTGAAGCACACCGAGAATTATTGGATATTTTAAATAGCTCTGAACTAGACGGC
>JAJYIJ010000037.1 GCA_021790135.1 bacterium
ATCAAGTACGTCTGCAACGGTGCCCCCGGCAAGGACGGCGCCCCCGGCCAGACCGGCCCCCAGGGCCCCGCGGGTCCGCAGGGACTGCAGGGCATTCAGGGCCCGGCCGGCAAGGACGGCACCCCCGGCGCGATCGGCCCCCAGGGCCCGGCCGGCAAGGACGGCACCCCCGGCGCGATCGGCCCCCAGGGCCCGGCCGGCAAGGACGGCGCCCCCGGCGCGATCGGCCCCCAGGGCCCGGCCGGCAAGGACGGCACCCCCGGCGCGATCGGCCCCCAGGGCCCGCAGGGCGACACCGGAGCGACCGGCGCCACCGGCAAGGACGGCCAGAGCGTGACGATGACCCCCGAGCTCCCCGGAACGAATTGCACGAGCGGTGGCATCAAGCTCCAGGTCGGCACCAGCACCGAGTACGTCTGCAACGGCACCACCGGCACGAACCCCCAGCCCTCCAAGGGCGGCGCCTGCACGACCAACGCACAGTGCCCCAGTGGCGTGTGCGGGAACATCGATTCCAGCACAGGAATCGGCACGTGCGAGAGCAAGATCGGCGAATCCTGCACCACCAACGCCGACTGCACGTCTGGCACCTGCGACACCACCACCAGCACCTGCGTTGCGCCCACGTTCTACGTGGAAGCCGATCAGGGTACCCAGATCGACTGGTATCCCTGGCAGGTTGGTTCGCTGACCGACCGGCAGACCACGGCCACCGGCAACCTGGACGCCAGCGACCCGACGGCTTCGGCCGGATGGGAAGCGTCCGCGGTCGTGGAGGGTGGAACCGCTGCGAAGGTGCAGGGACCGTTCACGGGCGGGAAGCTCGTCCCCTGCATGCAGAACTCTCCCGGTCCAGGGGAGTGGCTCTGCGTGTGGAACGCGCAGTAGGGCCACATCCAGCTAGCCGAAGCTGGTCAACGTGAACTTCTGTTTCTCCCCCCTCTCGGCTGAGGGACTTGAAATTTTGTCTGTTCCTGCGCTCGCGCGCGGCGACAGGCAACCCCAGCGCTGTTCTTCTTGGGAGAGAAGAACGGCGGCTACTTAGTGATCATTTTTAAAAAAGTGGACACTAACAGAGCCAAGACCATTGATAAAAATCCATCGTGCGTTTACTGCGCCTCTTGTCAAAAGAGCTGCGCCGTAAACTCTCTCCGCGATGGATTTTTATTATCATCAGGTTTATTAAAAAAACAAAAACTCCCCCGGAGCGGGGGAGTTGGAGAAAAATTTTTAAAGACTGAGCGAAGGGAATGGTTCCATGTTTAAGACGCGCTGTTTGTCTTTGCTCGTAATTACTTTCCGCTTGGATAATATTTCCACTAAGACTTTCAGTTTCGTATCTTCTTTACGTGTTATGATGGTCATATCACCACGCAAATCAGACAATTTTTCATCCAGATATTCTTTGGTTACCATTTGCGATTCCACGCTGGTGAGACGCGTCTCCAGTCCTTGTTCCACTCCGGCTAAATCTTGTTTTACTCCCAGCAGCTCTTCTTTAGAAGCCGCATTTTCTTTGATAAAATTAACTGTTTCCAGAACTTCAGCCAACTCTTGTTTAGTAGCGGCATTCTTTTTTAGAAAATTAACCGCCTCTAAAATTTCGTTTAAAATTTTTGTCCCCCTTTTTTCCATATATTTTTAAATTAAAAATGGAATTTATTCCCGTAGTATATCATCGTCGGAAAAACTGTCAAATGTCTGGATTTTTACTGGAAAGTAAAGTATACTATCCATAGTTATGCAAGCTTTTTTACTCTACGTCAGTCTACATTTTTTCAGTCTTTTCCTTTTCTTCGTTGCCTTTGTTTTGGCGCTGTGGTTGATTTTTGTACACCACAAAAGCCATTGGCTGATTTACGCCTTGATTATTTGGTTTCCGCTCGAAGTCACGATTCTCAAATGGCTGCCCATTGATTATTATCCGATTGGTAAATATTTTCCCGAAATTTTAATGTACAGCGCCTTGGCTTTTAGTTGGTGGGGATACATCAAAAGCAAAGGACGCTTGTTGCCAAAGCTGCCGGTCAATCGCTGGTTGGCATTTTTTTTGCTGGTCGCTTTTATTTCGCTGTGCCTTAATTGGTATAGTCCGGTAGTGTGGTTTTTGGGCGTTCGGCAGACCCTGCGGTTTGTGGTGGTTTTCTTTATTATTTTATTCGAAGAATATCCGGCCGAGATTTTGAAACGTTTTTTATTGCTTGGGGCCGGGATGATTGGTCTCGAAGCACTGCTCGGTTTAGTGCAGTATCTTATGCACGGCGCGTTGGATCAGTATTTATTTTTTCCTGACACGGTTAGTTTCGGCAGCGTGCAGCTGCAGGGGATCACGGAATTTTGGGCACCTGGGCAACGGGTATTTGCTACCCTTGGCCGCTACGATCGGCTTGGTAGTTTGCTTGCGGTCGGGCTCGTGCTAGCTTTTCCCTGGCTGTATCATATTAAAGATGAGTTCCATAAAATGTGGGCGTGGCTGGCTTTCGGGATTGGTCTTCTGGCGCTTGTTTTAACCTACTCGCGCGCTAGTTGGCTGGCCTGTTTGGTTGGTATTGTGGTGGTGGGATTTTTTGTGCTCAAAGACACTCGCGTTTTGGAAGTGGCGGCCATTGGCAGCGGATTGGCTATTTTGTATATTTTGTTCGTGATTGTTTTTCAACACTACGGCGGCGGGGCTTTTGATAAACCGAGCGAAACTTTGACTCAGCGGGCAGTGGAGGCGGTAAGCTGGTATAGTTGGCAAAGCGATTATGAAGGGTATGGACGGTTTTTCTTTTGGGTCAACACGCCGCTCGTGGTGGTGCGTTCGGCGCCTTTGTTTGGCGTTGGCCCGGGCAATTACGGCGGGGGCGTGGCGGCAGCGCTTCTTAACACGAAAGTCTACGATATTTTACATTTGCCCTTTGGTATTCAGAATACCTATGGACAGATTGATAGCAATTGGCTCAGTTTGTGGGGAGAAACCGGCACGCTTGGCCTGGTGGCCTGGATTTTTCTCTTGGTCGAATTGATTGTCAGCAGCCGGCTGGTGGCGGCGCGTTCAAAGAATATTACTGAGCGGACCGTGGCTGAAGGCATGGCGGGAGGTGTGGCGTCGATTATGATTTTGGCTTTGTTTGGTCCGTATTTCGAGTTTCGAACTTTAATGGTTTATTTTTGGTTGGCAGCCGGTATCATGATGCATTATTATCGTGAACATGAGCACACCGGGAATTTTTTGAAAAAGTAAAGAATAATTAAAAGAAAGGAGACAAAAAAGATGAAAACAATGCGCAAACATTTTTTTATTCTTAGTATCAGTATAATGGTAGGCTTTCTGGCCACGCCTTTTTTGGCTGTACCACCAGCTAAAGCCGCGCCTCTTCTGGCCAATTATTATTTGGCGCCATTGCCGAGCGACCCCAGCAAACTGGCAGAGTTGGCTAAAATGAATGTGTTAATTTTGTCACCAGATGAATTTTTGGTCCGCCAGTCCGAAGTTGCCACGTTGAAACAGGATAATCCAGCAATTATTTTGCTCGCCTACGTGCCGAGCCAAAGTTATAATACAAATTATTGGCCTCAGGATCCTATTTTTAAACATTTAACGCTTCAAAATAATTGGATTTTGCGCGACGGTCAGGGCCGTGCCATTTATCCGTGGCCAACGCTGGAGGGTTTGAACATGGATTCGAGCTGGTCGGAATATCTGGTCAGTTTTATTAACCAGTATATTGCGCCGTTGCCCGGTGTGGATGGCGTCTTTTTCGATATGGTTGGCGCTTCGATTCCCGGCGTGTCAGTGAATAACGTTGATTTGAATGGCGACGGTCGGGCAGACGATCCAAACAGTGTCAATAGTTTATGGCTCAGCCGCGTGCAGTATTTGTTGTCGTACGCGCATTATCATTTGCAAACGCAGTATGTTGTGACCAACGGCGATTCAAATCAGCTTTTGCAGCCCTACGTCAACGGTCGAATGTACGAAGATTTTCCGACGCCGTGGGAAGCGAACGGTTCGTGGGGCGGTCTTATGTCGACACTCAAGAAAAATCAGCCAAATAATCTTGACCCCAATATCGATATTTTTAATGCCACCAGCGGCAACACCGGCAATCAGGCCGATTACCAAGCGATGCGTTTTGGTTTGGCCAGTAGTCTATTGCTCGATAATGTGTATTCGAGTTTTGATTACGGCGATCAAAATCACGGACAGCTGTGGTGGTACGACGAATACAATACCGTGCTCGGTACGGCCACGGGGCCGGCGGTATCACTCAGCGGCAAGACTTCATTCACACAAGGTGGCGTGTGGCGGCGAGATTATGCCAACGGCATCGTGCTCGTGAACGCAGGCAGCCAGCCTGCGGGTGTCGATCTCGGTGGCAATTACGAAAAAATTCTGGGAACGCAGGACCCTACGGTCAACAACGGCGCCGTCGTCGACCAAGTAACAATCGGCGCGCATGATGGTATTATTCTATTAAAAACATTTTCGACGATCACGAATGCGCTTTTTATCAACGGCGATTTTTTGCGATTTTACACTGGCGCTGGACTTCGAGCGCGTAATGGTTTTTTTGCTTTTGAGTCAGAGGAACCGGGCGGCGCGAAAATTTATTATGGCGATTTAAACGGTAACGGCAGTGAAGAAAAAATCGTCGTGACCGGTCCGAAGATGGTAATTTATAACAGCCGCGGGGAAATTTGGTATGTTGGGTTTCCTTTTGGCGCTAATTACGAAGGCAGCATCACCATGGCGGTAGGGCGTCTTAACGACGACCCGGAGGATGAACTGGTCGTCGCAGGGACAAGTACGGGTGAGGTACAAATTTACGATTACCACGGTGACCTGCTTGAAGATTCAATTTACCCACTCGGCAAAGCCTACCGTGGCGGTTTCTCAGTCGCCTTGCGACGGGCTGATAGCGCGCTTGCTCCAGAAATACTGCTCGCACCGCTCAGCTCTCGCTCGGCGGAAATTTTAGTCTACGATGCAACCCTTACTAAAGTACAAAAACGGCTCTATCCCTTTGGCAGTTCTTTTCGCGGTAGTTTGTCAATTGCGGCCGGTGATTTCAGCGGGACAGGGAGCGATGATATTGCCGCCTCGGCGAACGTGCATCAGGTGCCGACTATTCATATTATTGATTCTAACGGACGCTTGCTTAAAAGTTTTACGGTACCGAGCGTGTTCGGCAATCAAACGGCCGTGCTGGGGGCCACGATTGTGCCTGGCAGCGCTGAACAGGAATTGGTTGTCATGACCAAAAATTAAGGGCCGGTAACGAGGCAAACCAGTGCTCCCTTGGGAAGGCACTGGTTTTTTTGGGCTTCAATCAAGCCGACAATCGAGAGGGCACTGTTTGGCGAAAGGTCCACTCCAATCGCTTCATGAACGATTTTTTGAGCGGAACGAATAGCGTCGTTGCTGGCGATCCAGCCACTGCCATTGCTTTTTTTGACGGCTTCAGCCACCTCTTTTTTGCGCAGCGCCACGTGGTCGACAATGGCGCTGGCGAGAGAAATTTCGGTTGGTTTTTCGTTTCCATTACGTTCATTCATTTTGTCCTGCCCGTTGATTTCTTGCACAATGGGATGGCAGGTTGAAGTCTGAATGATGTGGATTTGGGGATTTATTTTTAGTTTTTGACAACCTTGATAGAGTCCAAGAGCGGTCGTACCGGAGGAAGTGGGTATGAAGATGGCGGCCAGCTCAGGGATTTTGGCTAGTTCCGTTGCCAATTCTTCATATCCGAGCAGCGCAATTTCAGACGTGGACTGCCGGAGCCAGGTTGCGCCGACTTTGGCCGCTTGGAAAGCAGTTTGTTTTGGATTTTTAACTTGAGAGATTTGGATTGATTCGTTGCCTTGGCTTTTTTGTTTGATTGTTTCCCATTTAGTTGGATCAATTTTTTCGCCGACAAAAATAGTGAGTCGGACTGGCTCTTGGGGGTTGTTTTTATTGCTGGCTGCTACAGCTTCAATGGCAGCGATAGCGGCATTTCCAGAGGAGGAGATGACAAACGAGCGGGCGCCCTCTTTGCGTGCCTCGCTCATCATGAGAGGGATGGAGCGCCCTTTGTGCGAGCCATAGTGATGTTTATCTTCGCGTTTGAGCCAGAGTTCATTGGCAATGCCAAGAGCGTGGGCTAATTTGGGCACGGAAATTTGGGGAGTTTTCATAGCAACGAGAAAAGAAAGTTCTAACCTTGATTTAATCCTGATTGTAGTATATACTGCTGTTTGTTGTCTAGTAACGCCAATCTATGAATCTTATTTGCCCAGAATGTAAAAATGAAGTCGCTTTGAGCTTCTACAGCACGGTCGCGGCCGGTCACGTGATTGAATGTGACATGTGCGGCATCACACTGCAGGTCATCGAAATCAGCCCTGCCGGTCAGGTGACGGCCGAGATAATTGATGAGGGAAAATAGGGCCGGGCGGAAAAATTCAATTTTTGAAAATTTTTTGGTGGAATTTTTTTAGTTGTCCGGAAAGCTCGAGGCGGAGAATTTCGTTGGCCAGTTCCTGGTCGCCGCTCTCTCTGCGTGTGACGAGCTTAACGAAATGAGCAAAGGAGACTTTTTTTAAACTAATTTTTTCTCCGCCATCCAGTTTTTGGCTAAAGGCCTGTTGGCAGTCGCGCGCAATAAAACAAAAAATCGTCCACTCCATTTTGCTGACGGGTTGAAATTCGTACAGCAGTTCCCAATCGTCAGAAACCAGACCAGACTCTTCGCGAAGTTCGCGTTTGGCGGCGGCAATAGTTTTTTCTCCGGCGTTGCGGCGTCCGCCGAGGAGCGTTATTTTTTTATTTTTGCGCGGTTGCTGTTCCTCAGCCAGCACAATTTTATCATCCACGGTCGGAATGATAAGGACGGTATCCGGCCGTTTGACCATTTCAAAAGTGGCGATGGAACCATCATACATTTTTTGCGGCCATTGGTAGACAGAAAATATTTCGCCAGAAAATATTTTTTTTGCTTCGAAAGGAATTTTCATAACGACAGTTTAGAAATAAGACTTTCAATCATCCCGCGAAAGCTATGGCTGCCAAGAAAGACAATCACGTCACCTGGACTAGTTTTTTCCAGCAGTTTTTGGACCAGATGATCATCATCTGGCTCGTAGGAAACGTGCGGATTGGTTTCGCCGATGATCTTGGCCAGTTCATCGCCTTCCATTGGCCGCGCGGAATCTTCGGAGTTGATTTTGATTTTCGTCAGACGCGGAATATACACCTCGTCCGCGGCGGAGAAAGCGTGCGCATAACCGGCCCTGGCCTCTCTTTGGCGATGGCCGGTGTTTGGTTCAAATACGGCGTAGATTTTCCCAGCATAGATGTGGCGGAGGGAACGCAAAACTGCTTCGGCCTTGGTGGGCGAGTGGGCAATATCATCAAAGACGGTTATCTCGCCTTCGTATCTTTTTTCTAATCGACGTTTCATGCCGCGGAAATTCTGGATCGCTGTAATAATTTTTTCCGGCGGAAGACCAATTTTATGGCAAAGGGCAAAACAGCCGGTGATATTGTCAGCCATGTAGTCGCCGAGACACTTTGATTCAATCGAAAAGGTTTGATCTTTGTATTTTATTAAAAAATTCAGACCGCTGGCATTTTCTTTGACGTCGGTATAGAAATAATCATTGCCGGCCGTTTTTCCATAGGAAATATAGTTCCTCGTGGTTTTGAGGACAGGAATTGCTTTTTCCGATAGTACGCACAATCCTTGGAGGGGTACCGATTCCACTAATTCTTGAAAAGCGCCAATATATTCCGCCTCGGTCGGATAGACATCGGCGTGATCCCAGACCACCGAGGTTAGAAGCAAATGGGTGGGGGAGTAATAAAAAAATTTAGCACCAGTATCCCACCGCGAGGCTTTGTATTCATCGCCTTCCAACACACTCCATTCGCCAGCGCTCATTTCGGCGGGAGGCAAGTTATTCAGGGCGATGCCGCCGAACATGTACGTCGGATTAAGGCCTGTTTCTTGGAGTATCCAGCTGAGCAGGCACGATGATGTTGATTTGCCATAAGTGCCGGCGACAACGATAGAATTTTTTTTAACAAAAAATTCTTTGATCACTTCAGGGTAGGATTGGTAAGTGATATTTTTTTCTTTGACGGTCAGCCATTCGGGGTTGCTTGAACTCGCGACGTTGCCGACGACGACCAGGTCCGGCACGCCCATTTTTTCCGGATGCCAGCCAGGGTAAAAATTAATGCCGGCTTCTTTGAGATGGGTGGAGACGGGGGGATAGAAACCAACATCACTGCCAGTGACCTGCCAGCCTTGTTTTTTGAAGGCGATGGCGAGGGCGCTCATCGCGACTCCGCAGATGCC
>JAJYIJ010000038.1 GCA_021790135.1 bacterium
AACAAACCGATTCCTGACCTTAATGGACAAAATTGACTTAAACGAACTGGACGTAAGGAAAAAAGTTCAGGAAGAAATTGAAAAATACCAGCGGTTCAGTCAGGAAGTCTTCGGCAAGATGATGGCGCAAGAATATCACGTGCCGCAGATTGATGTAAAAAATTACGCTAAGTATGTACTGCAAAATGGAACGAAAGAAGAAAAACGCGAACTGCTATTATGCCTGAAATCAAGATTATTTTTAAAGAAGCAAAAAGTCTACATCGATAAAAAGAAGAATAATGGAGTTCAGTAGCGGGGACTTGGGAATCGAACCGGTGAAAATATTGGGAAAATTGGCGAGATAGGCAAAACAAAAGCACGGGACTAAATCTCGTGCTTTTGTTGTTGTTCGGGTTCGAACAAGTTTTTCAGTACAAAGCGCATCAGGCACCTGGGTCACTTTGCACAGAAAAATCTGGCTCGCATGTAGTTGAGCCATACGAACCTATATTTGTTGAATGGGAGCAGGAAATCAGGCTTATGGATTGGTCAAAGATATTTCCACCGCCTGCTCTTGTGACAACTACGCATGAACAAAACGCTTTTGAACAAAAAAAGCACCCAAACAAGTTAGGTACTTTTTTTGGCTCGCCATTGTGGCTTCGATACGGAACGAGATTGAGCGATCCGACAAGTATATTTACATTCCTGACCTGTCCCGTTTTGCACAGTGTCAGAAAGACTTTATCGATTCCAAAATTTAGATAACCAATTAACTAACTTTAACCATGTCCATTGATACGTCAAAAATTGATTGGTCAGGGTATGGCGGCAAAAGCCGGGCCAATCCATTGGCCGCGTGGAACGATCCTGCCTACGACCCTTGGGCTGAATGGCACAATCCGTACGAGACGGACTATGTTTTGGACGACAAACTATTCGACAAGCCGCTGGTCATTTTTAAGGCAAAAAACATGGGCAGGCCGGCCTGGTGGAACGGGGAACTGGGTGCGGTGAATGTGGTAAAACTCGTAGCTAATTTCAAGAGGGGCATGACCGTCTGGACTGCCTGTCTGTTTGCGGGAATCTCTATAAGACAGTACGAATATTTCTGCGCAATTCATCCGCATTTTCTACCCACAAAAGCCCATATCAAAAAAACGGTAAAAGTCTGGCGGCAGAAGCTTCTAGCCGAGGGTCATCCCAGCCAAGACTTGGCGCTTTGGAGGCCGCAATTCCAGCTGTCAGGGGTTGTTCACCAAAAGCCGTGGACAAGACCTGTCATGATGCCGGAGTTCAAGGACCAGGTCAAAGTCGGCGGCTTCATGGCTAAGTACCAGCCCAGGCAGAAGTGGAATGCTCAGGAGGAGTTGAACCTTGACAGGAACTAAAATTTAAAATGCTACTTTTTAAGATTTTTTAAGACGTTCACCAGTTTTTTCCTTGCTGATTTTAAATTTAATTCGGCTTCGAATTCGCCATCGGCGATAAACGTCTCCCAAACTTCAAAAATAAATCTGTCAATATCTATTGGTTCTATAATTTCATACATCATTGCTTCCGCGTCATCGCGTATACGCAATAACCCGTTCATACTTTCTCGCTCGTAATCGTCACGCCATCTCCATAGCTCGCGCAATAGCTGGTCGTGATGGGGCAGTCCAATTACGTTATGGTTTTTCGGGTCTATTCCAGTAGGTAGATTGGTTAGGTATTTAGCGTAAAATTGCGGTTCAAATTTGTATATTTTAAGAGCTAAGTCAATAAATACATCGTCCCAACCCTTTTTTAGTGCCAGGATACCGAGATAACAGGCTTTCTCCAAAATTCTTGGCTCATCATAACCGTATCCGCCTGTAGACTTTTTCAGTGACTCCTTGGTGATTGAATACAGGCAATCAATGCAACTTGTCATTAGTTTTTTGTCTTGGAGTTTCTCTGCTATAAGAATTCCCGTCTTTGCCACGCTATCAGTTAATGTATAAAGATGCATTGATCCAGCATCAAATTTTTCGGCGTGGTGGACGAACCAGTATGGGAGATGGATGTTCCAACTTAACCTCGTCGTCAGGTCAGAGCTATCCTTTTTAAAATCATCCCAGCTAAAAAAATCGATGATTAAATTATTGACGTAGAATAACAAGCGGCCGATGCTGTCGGCCAAAGTGCTGTCGCAGTCCTTAACATCTTCCGACAGTTTTCTCAAGCTCATATTTAGTTCGTGGAATAGTTCAATCAGGTCGCCACGGTAATTATCTTTTTCCCGTACGTCGGTAAGCTCTGAATAATGGTTAACTATTCCGACAAGAAGCGTGTAAAACTCGTCATAGCCCTTGCTCAGGCTAAAGCGTGTCGTAATATCGTTGGGAAGCCCGCCCGACTTTATTAAGAAAGAAATGTAGTAAGCGATGGTGGCTATATTTTTAAGCGAGTCGTCAAAGTGGTGCCTCCTTACAATCTTCGTGCTTTTAAATACGGCTCCGATTATTCGCAGGAAAGTAACGGTACAGTTATCTACTATGACGGTTTGCTTAAGGCCTAGTCCAAAGACGGCAATTTCCATCAGCTTTTTTTGTAGCCCGTGCAGAGGAGCCTCAAGGCCTTTTTCAGCAGCTATCTCGGCTATGTTGCCGAGCACCCGCGACCCTTGATAAACCACTTCGATGTTTTTTGCCCTTTCGCCAAAGCCAATATAAAAATTTAGGTAACTATCGATAAGTTCGAGTATGGGATTTTCGTTCTGGCGGCTTATAAAATTTATTTTCTTCGCGCGGACCGCGAGGGAGTTGTAAATATCGATTATAAAAGTGGCTATTTCGTCCTTTCCCTCGTTGATTAGCTTCTCTCCCGCTTTATTTAGCCGTTCAAAATTATTAGTCAGAAATTTTTGGCTGTCGCTTTCTATTGCGAGGAAGGCGAACCCTGAAGGCAGTGCCAATGATGATGTCTTGCGCGCTTCAAAAAATTTGGCAAGAAGATTATGAACGCCTGTTAACCCTCTCTTGGTTGTTGCTATTTCTTGCTTGTCGGCAAGCTTCATCGATATTTCCACCAAATTTTCCAACTGTCTGTCGAGGTTAGTGATGAATGGCTGAAGGAAGCGGTTGTATGCCGTAGCAAGGGCTATTTCGTTTGATACTGACTCGTCACTTGCTTGAATAATACCCGCCATCTTCTCCGCATCATACTGTAATTTTTTTAGAAAATTTATTCCCTCATTTTCCAGAAACAAGATAGCTTGGGCGGGACTTAATTTTGCTCGGACATTTTTATACTGCCAGTCAATCAGAGCAAAGACTAAGCCTATCAGGAACAAAGAGGATACAACAACAGTCGAACTAATTTTTGCGCTGATAGCTGGCAAGCCTCCAACATACAGACCTCCGCCAAGGAGAACTATTGTTATTAAAATTACGATGAAATATACAAATTTTTCTTTCCAGTCGTGTATATAAATCTCAAAATACTGCGAAGAATACAGGTCTGCCACCTTTTCAATCAAAAAAATTGAGATGGTGAACACGATAGCAATGGTGCCGCCCGTCATAGCACCAGCAGAAACAAGGTAGTTGCTCAAAATATCTTGGGTAAAATTAACTCCGCTGTAGTGGTCAACGAGTAGCCCGATAGTAATACCCGCAATGGGAAAGGACGCGCGTCTAATCAAGCCGAAGTGCTTTGAGGTAAAGGCAGCGAATCTTCTCCATCGGTTGAGATACAACCAGAACGTCATCCTGTAACTATACTTTAAATATTTAAGAAAACCGTATTTCCAATCTTTTATTTCTTTATATAAAGCTCTCATTGGTAGTTATCTAAATTGGGGATTTGACTTTATTTTAGCACTTTAAAGGTAAAAAGTAACTTCCCGAAAATCGTTTAAAATGGTATACTACTAACACAATTTAGAGTAGCCTAAACCTTAAAGCAATTTGAGGCAGGGCGAAAGTTAAACACTGTGACTTGAAGACGGCAATCCGTCTTGCTTCATGTCACAGTGTCACACCCGAAAGGGTGTGGACTCCGCAAGGGGTCGGGCAAGCGGGTTGCCCTTTTTGATTTCCCGCAGAAAGTGAGCTGTATGAAAAAATGTCCATATTGTGCCGAAGATATTCAGGATCAGGCAATCATTTGTAAACATTGCGGGAGGGATTTGTATAAAATGAGCCCTTCCCAAGTTGTAAATCAAAATACAAACTTGCTTAAAACAAACTTTAAACCGGGTCGGGCCGTGATTATTGGCATCGTAGGTGTGGTTGCCGTAGTAGTTCTGATTGGCGCGTTAGGGTCATCGAATAGTAAAGATCAAAATTCGGCAGCTGGTCAATCGTCCCAAACAATCTCAGTTAGTTCTGCTGGTTCAACTGCTAATTCTATACCGTCCAGCGGCGAATCAGTTGCAGATATTTCCAACGAAACGGGTATTTCGCAAGATCAGATTAGTGGGGCGATGTCAGTAGCAGCCAGGTACCAATTAGATACCTACGACGTGAGCGTTATCGCAAAAGATGCGGCTGAACTTTATTCCATGGAATCCTCAGGAAAATACAGCGCAGTGTTGCAGCAGAGCGGCATGGGGTCGCTGGACAGTATAACAGACACCTTATCTCATTTAATCAAATCTTGGAGTGTGCAGGATAGCGAGGTTTCCCATACGTTAGACGCAATCTTTAACGGGCTGATAAAATCTACATTCACCTGGAGCGATTATACCAATGCGTTAATTGCGAACGGACCGAAGATGAGCGGTTACGCTTCGCTGGCTGATGCGTCAATCGAGTTTGCTGCTTTGCAGTCGAATGTGAGCACAACGGACGCGGCAATTACTATGTTTAACACTGTAGGCGATGCCTTGGCGAACCCCAACAGCAAACTTAACCTATCTCTAGGGGGGCCTGGATACATTAGAACCGTGGTAAAGAATGGCGGGTCGAACGGAATCATCGACGCGATGGAAAAAATATCCCAGGCTGTGAATAAGGCCACGAGTTCGAATCAATAACGGTGAATCTATACCAATATGGACAAAATTGCCCCTGGTAGCCGGATTCAATCCAGCGGTTTTTTCTTTTGTCGAAAAATGTTAAAATGACTTAGGAACGGATAAAAAGTACTTCATCCAAAAACAATGTCCAGGTTGTTAGATAGGTACAAACATAATATTCAAAAACTCTTGGTGAACAAGGCTTTTATTAAAGCTGTTGTTCAAATCAGGATCACTCATGCAATTCCTGTGTCCGGCTTTTCTGATAATGATAATTATAGAAAATGGTTCAAAAGCGTTGCTAACGAAACAAGATTCAAACAAGATATTTGTAAGCTTCTAAAACAGTTTGATTTGCCTTCCTATTATTACGCTACTGTAAAAGATTTGGTAATTTTAAATGCCACTCAGAGATTGCCTTTGCCTATTGTATTAGAATTGGATCAAAATAGGGATACGCATGAGCCAGAAATAATTTTGAGGATTTTCGGCGACACGACCTCTAAAGATATACTAAAATTTTGGGGTGAGGTAAAAAAAATACAGAATGGAAAAACCCAAAATGTGTTATTTAAACCCTTGGTTCGAGATAAGCCTATGGCAGGCTATCGCCTAAGACAATCCAAGATACATAAAAATTTTGAGCGGGACGAGCAGTTAAGACGATGGCGCGAAGATGAGAGATTAACATTCAAAAAAATTTACCAAAGGGCTAAACAAGCGGAATATAGAATTGCTGAAACGGAAATTCCCAAAATCATCACAAGACACAAAAAATATATCGGAGAGTTGGGCAAATAAGGAATCCTTATTTGCCTTTTTTTGTTTTTAGATATTATGCGATGCTGGATATACAGCCGCAAAAAAGCGGTCACGTCCAGCAAATTAAAACCTCCCTTTTGCATCTGGACGTGCATAGGGAGGTTTTAATTCACCCGAGCAATGCTTTCAGAGAAACAACTGAATAAATTTATTAAAATCTACGAGCAACAATTTGGGCAAAAAATCAGCCGAGAGGCAGCGTTCGAGTTGAGCATTCGGCTTTTACGCTTGATTCAGCTCATCAATAAGCCGTTGACACAGGCCGACTTGGAATTACTATCTGCTCGCAGGCGACAATTAAATATTGAAGACAATTAACTAAAAAATTATATGGCATTACAAACGATTAGTGTTAAAGAGTATTTGATAAAAAAAGGTGTTGTCTTCCGCGAGCATAATAGCGAGCTTATCTGTGCTTGCCTGTTTAATCATTGCGACGAAGATAGTCGCAAAGACGAAGGGCATTTGTATTTTAATGCCACCACAGGTCAATACCAGTGTAAAAAATGCGGTGAGCAAGGTAACATTGTTACGTTGGCAAAATTTTTGGGGGATAGCATAAAAAACATCGCCATTACTGACAGCGTTTTAACTGAGCCAGCCACAGTATCTGCACTTAAAGACAAACCTGTTATCAAGCTCGATCCGACCCAGGTTGGGCAGTATCACCAAGCCCTGCCTGAACGCATTAGAGAATACCTAAATAATCGCGGCATTCCAGATGACATCATTAACGATTTTCAGCTAGGTTGGGGCAAATTTTTTGGTAAAAATTGGATTACTTTTCCAGTGAATAATAAAGATGGTGAATGCCAATATTTCAAATTACGCCAGGATCCTGACGAAGGCAAGAAAAAAATGACGTCCGGTAAAGGCATTGAGGCCGAACTCTATCCGTGGAATATTTTAAAACAAGCGCAAGTTAATTCCGACTTTATTGTTATCGCCGAGGGCGAGTGCGATACGCTGCTGTTAATTTCTAAGGGTATTCCGGCCGTTACCTCGACTCATGGCGCGGGGACATTCAAGCAGACTTGGGCCGCAGAATTTACAAAATTTGAAAAGATTTACGCTTGTTTCGATCGAGACAAAGCGGGGGAACAAGGAGCCAAGCATGCGATTGAGCTGTTGCAGGCTGCTGGTTGCAAATCCGTATTTCGGATAGAACTCCCCGAGGAATTGGGTTCGGGCGGTGATATCACCGATTATTTTACCAAAAATAACGGCAACCTCGATGACTTTTTTGGGCTTGCCAAGCTCGTGCCTAATCCGAACGCTCCGGTGCGGGTTAAGCAAGTGCCGCAGCCAAACCAGCGGGTGAATTTTGAATTATGGCATAACGCAATTATGGACAACTTTCCAGATCTGGCCTTTGCCGCAGAGGTGAGTCTGTCGATAATTGCCCAGCTATTGATCAATGATATTACCAATCCGTTCGCTTTGGTTTTGGTTGACGTGCCGAGCAGCGGCAAAACTATAACTATTAACTTTTTTGACGGAATTGAGTCGCTGACATATTCCACCGACAAATTTTCGCCGTCGGCTTTTTTATCCAGCGCCGCCAACGTGGCCAAGGAAAAATTGGGGCAAATTGATATGTTGCCGCGCATTCGCTACAAAATGTTTTTGATTCGTGATTTTGCCACTATTTTTGCCAAGCGGGAGGAGGATCTGAACGAAATACTGGGATTGCTTACGCGGGTGCTGGACGGCGAAGGCCTTTCTTTGGATAGCGGCGTGCATGGACAACGCGAATACCGAGGTGACTTTTTGTTTATGATGCTGGCAGCCTCTACGCCTATACCGCCGAGAGTATCAAAGATGATGGGCAATTTGGGCAGTCGATTGTTTTTCCTTAACATGCACACCCGGAACAAAACCGACGGGGAGCTAATTAGCCAATTAGCTCGTTCAACCGCTAAAGAAAAAGAGCTGGTGTGTAAAAGCATTACCAAAGATTTGCTTTATACGCTTTGGAGCACCTATCCCCAAGGCGTAGATTGGGACAGAACTAAAGACGACCCGAAGCTCATCCAGGTGATTGTCCATTGCGCTAATCTTTTGGCCCGGCTGCGCGGTGTCATTAACGTTTGGCGCGACCGGAGCAGTGACGGCCAAGAGTATGACTTTACGGTGCCGGTGGTGGAAAAGCCTGACAGGATACTGCAAGCGTTTTATAACTTGGCCCGTGGCCACGCTATGGCGCAGGGACGGACGCAAATCGACCTGTCGGACTTAAAGCCGGTGATTGAAATATGTTTTGACAGCGCCACATCCATTCGCTCAAAACTATTCCGCGCTCTAATTGACCATAAAGGCAGCATGGCTACCAGCGAGGTCATGGCCACGCTCAACTGCAGCCGACCGACAGCGCTTAAGGAAATGACCGCTTTGGAGGTTCTAGGCGTTTGTAATTTAACCACCGGCCTGTCAACCGGAGTCGGCGAGCCGGAAAAGCTCACCAGCGTTATTGCCGACTTCGATTGGTTTTTTGGCGAGGAGTGCAGATCGGA
>JAJYIJ010000039.1 GCA_021790135.1 bacterium
TCTTTTTACGAGACCTCATAAAAGCATGCAAAGATTCCTTCAAATAACACAAATAAAAAGTTCATTGCCTCTATTCTTGCTTATTCGATACAGTTCCCTCTCACTTCAGAAGATTGGCCACTTTCGATATCATTGGAGATGTATTGAATGAGTTTGTAAAGCCTCTTCATCACAGCAAACTGAAGGAAAACGATGAAAAAAACGCAACAAATGCCAAAGCGACAACCAATCACCCTCGCAGGGAACAAAAGCGAAAAACAATCCTCCCCTCTTTAACACGCGTCCTACTTCGCCAAGAAGTAGCCCCGGATGAGCGACATGTTCAAGAACATCAAAAATAAGAACGGCATCAAAGGCGCCATCCACATAGGGCAAAGCATCCGTCGAAACAGCGTAATCAACTCCATCAGCGCTCTTTTTCGCTAGGGCAATAGCCGCTTGGCTAATATCGCACCCAAATGACTCTAAGTCGGGACGAAAACGATGGATAGCGCGGATAAATTGGCCTGCTCCACAACCGACTTCTAAAACTTTTGCGTGCTTCGGTAGATGGCCCAAAGCTTTGAGCGCCCGTCGCAAACGAATACTGGTCGGATCCGACCATCTTTTCCCGGCCTCTCCCCGGCCCCAAATTGATTGTTCGTAATTAAAAGCCATACTCCTGCGCGACTTCAGCGTAGATTTCCTCTAATGTCTCACTATGTTTAATTAAACTATATTCCGCTACAACCTTCTGTCTGGCTGTTTCCCCCATCCGAGCTCGAGCCGTCTCAGACAAAGAAAAAAATCGTCCAATCGTTTGAGCCAACGTCTCGACTGACTGAGGGGCAAAAAGAAAACCATCGCTGCCATTAGTAATTCTTCCTTTCAAACCGAGAACGTCAGCCGCGATAACCGGCCGACCGCTCGCCATCGCCTCAAGGGCGACCAGAGAAAAAGACTCGGCCGCCGAGGGTATGACCACCGCATCAGCACATCGATAGTAGCGTGCCAACTTTTCTCGGTCAGAGCAGTCACCCTGAAAAAAAACCCGCTCAGCGATACCCAAGCTTTGCGCTTCACGGCGGTATCGCGCTGCATCTGGTCCGTCGCCAACAATTACCAAAACCAGGTTGCTGTCCGCAACCTGAGCAAAAGCCTGAAGTAACATATCAAGCCGTTTTACCGCCAAAAAATTTCCCACAAAAAGCAAACAATGTTTTCCTCGCAACTTATCAGCAAGGTCTGTCTCTGTGTCCGCAGCAACCGACGAATGTACAAAAAGATCCGTGTCCACCCCCAGAGACAACTCCCGTAATTTGCTTGCTGCAATCTTGCCTTGCCATCGGCTTGAAGAAAAATGCTGAGAGTCGGTGATAATGACGCGGGCTGCTCCCTTGAGGAGACGCTCGACCCATAGCCTATCGTAACAAAATTGCGCTAAACGTTTTAAAAAAGTTGTCGGCTCTGCGTCCATGTGGTAGGTCAAAATATAAGGCTTATGAAAAAATCGAGAAGCGAGGTAGACCCATTCTGCGCCGCCGTAAAAAGGATAGTGCAAATGTATGAGGTCGGCATTTTTCAAGGCAAAAAAAAGTTGCGGCACAACGCCGGCACTGCCCCACCGAGGAAAGGCATGAAGTCGATGTACACGCAAAGACAACGCGCCAAGAGCCGTCGCATACGGGTGCGAATAGCTCAGTGTGTAGATGGTTGCCTCGTGGCCATGTTTAGCCTGCACATGAGCTTCATCGAAGGCTACCTGCCCCATACCGCCAATATCAGGTGGCGCCACCGATACGACATGGGCAATCTTCATACATGATTATTTTTGTTCAGTGATCTTTTTCTCAGCCTCGGCGAGCGCTTCATGCCGTACAAAACGGGTAATATCCTTGGTCAAACGCTCAACCCTGACCATTAATCGGAAGACGAGAAAAAACAGTCCAGCCAAAGCAATGTAGACAATGGCATCAGCCCCCCGACCAACTCCGAGCATGTGAGCAAGATAAAAGGTACTATCCGGCAAGGCAACCACCACTCCCGCCAGCACCCAAAATAAAATCCAAATAAAAGCGGCCCGCCGTGTGAGATCACCGCCCTGGTAGCGACGAATAACTTTTATGATCGCCAAAAGAAAAAAAAGGATGAGGAGTATTTGAATAAGCATATTATCGGAAAGTGCCTAAGAATAAATCCCACAGAATAGTCAGACCACCGGCCACGCCCTGTCCAGGTTCAAAATAGATTACTTCAACCGGATACTCCGCCCACGCTAAATGATACTTTTTGATTTGAGCGGGAATTTCGGTATTATGTGCCATACGATCCTGATTAATACAAATTCTTGTCGAGGCTCTGCGAGAAAGAACGCGAAAACCGTTGTGTACATCACTGAGTTTTAAACCGGTAAGTGCATAATTTATCCACCGTGCGACCGGCAAAAGAATTGTCCGCTTCAACCAAGGAATACGCGAACGACCATCCAAAAAACGTGACCCAAGAACAACATCAAGCTGCTCTGTTTTTAATTTTGCCACCGCACCGGCAATGTCGGATGCATTAAACTGGCCATCACCATCAAAATGAATAATAACATCAGCTCCCAAGTTTCTGGCCAATTCAGTGCCAGTTTGCAAGGAGGCTCCTTGTCCACGATTGCTGCCATGACGAATAACCAATGCACCAGCTTCACGCGCGACCATCATCGTCGCATCGCTTGAGCCGTCATCAACCACAATTATTTTTTTCCAGCCATGTTCAAAAAGGCCGCGAATAACGCGACCAATCCGCTCGGCTTCATTGTAGGCCGGTATAACGATGAAAATATCAGCGTTTGCTTTCGGCGTGTCCATAATCGTTAAAAAGCAAAGATTCTTTATTCGCGATCACATAATCAATTGTCTTGCGTAAGCCGTCATCAAGCCGGACAAGCGGAAACCATCCCAGCACATTCCTCGCGTAGCCGATATTCGGCGTGCCTTTACGCGTTAAGAAGAGCAATGGTTTTTCGTAAATCAAGCGCGATCGAGAATTGGTCATCTCTAAAATTTTCTTAGCAACGGTTGCGTAAAGTACCGGCTCGTCACCACCCAAGTTAACCACCTTGACCTCTGGCCCCATTGACATAAGCCGGACCAGACCATCAACCATGTCCGAAATATAACATAACGATGTCGAAAATTGTTCATCGCCGTAAATGACTAAATCACGGCCTTCTAAAGCGTTGATAATAAAATCTGGGATCAATTGTTGTTCGAATAAACGCATGTGCGGACCATAGGTGGCGAATATCCGTGCAATTTTGGCATCAACGCCATACACTTCGGCGTACGTTGCCACACAGGCCTCAGCAAAACGTTTTCCTTCGTCATAGCAAGCCCGTGGAGAAAGTTGATCGACCGCACCCAAATCCTTCTCAGTAAAACCGCTTTCTTTGCTGTCTTCTCCATACACGACCGCGCTCGAGCTAAAAACGTATTTAGCATGATGCTTTACCGCCAAATTCAACGTATTAATCATCGCGATTGAATTGGCCGTCAAAGCGTTCATTTTAAGTTCCTCAAAATCCTTCGGACTGGTTGGACAGGCTAAGTGATAAATTTCCTGGATACCTTGAAATTTGACTCTAAATTTTTCTAGTTCAGGAAAACTATCCAAATCAATTGGCCGCGTGACATCGTAATTGATAAATTCAAAATCTGGATACTGCAATAGATGGTTGATAGAAGCCGGATGCGAATTCGAAAAATCATCCATACAGATTACTTTCGCCTCTTTTAACAAGCGCTCGCAAAGATGAGAGCCAATGAATCCCGCGCCACCGGTTACAAGAACATTCTTTTTTTCAAAAATTGGATTATTCTCCATAGATCTACACGCCATTTTTTATTGCAAAACTTCGGGTACTATACCACGCCAAAAACGCCTGGTCAATCAATTGTTCCCTTGATTGTCGGCACGTTCAAAGTCTCAAAAATATCATCCCGCCCGCTGGAAACTTCAGCCTTACCTCCACGCGCTGGGTAGCGCAGAAAGGCCTGGCCTTCCAAACCGCTTGGCTGGACAGTAGTCAAAAGCCACGGATTGTTTGCGGATGAAGAGGGCAATTCACGACGGCGATAACTTCCACTTGGGATATCGACAATAAGCTGTTCTGCACCAGGCGCACGGAGGACGACAGCCACCTGATCGCTTTCCGAAAAACCATTCAAAAAGCTACCAACAGCAAATCCAGAAATAGTAGTAACTCCATCATAGTGGAAAAATAATGGAGTCCCGCCATCAAGAGGAATTTCTTCAAGAGTCAGCTGCCGATTTTGTAATTGCGCCACGATAAATGCATTAGCTTTGGTGTCGATACCCCAATCAAAAATTGCGCCTTTGACAGTGTCATGAAACAGCAACGTTCCCGCCGTATCAAACTCGGAAAGGGTAGTTTCATTTTTCTTCGTATCATACTCTTCAACAACGGGCAGTCCAAACTCCTGAGCGCTATTCGGATATAGCCGCAACCGCCATATTTGAGTGGCAGCATTCGCCTGAACCGGTAAGGCAAATTCCTTTATGAACAACCCGCTGTCGCTGACAATACGCACATAAAAATAATTGCCCCGACGCAAGAGAAGAGATGTGGCCTCTGACAAACCATACCCTGGCCAGGGGGTAATGGCCGTTGAAATTATCGAGGCATCGTTCACCTTAGCCAGCTGGTGCTCCGACCCGTTCAATAAATTAATAAGATAGGCTCCATGAGTGGAATGACTCAAAATCGAGCCCTCAATCGGAATGGACGGATCAATCTCAGCCGCCTTTGCCAAAGCACGTCCCGCATCCAAAAGACCTGCCCCCCAGTCATTGGCCGAAAATGAAGGATTGTGTGAAGCGATTGAGCCGGCCGTCGACAAAAGAATAGGGATAATTTGTGCTGCGCCCCAACTTGGGTGCATGGCCTTAATAAGGGCCGCCGCTCCTGCCACCAAAGGAGCAGAAAAAGAAGTGCCTTGCCACGGCCCACCGAAAGGTGCGCTATAACCATACTGCGGGGCATATCGCTCAGTCTCGTAGATATATTCCCCTGGCGCAACCAAACTCACACAACGTCCATAATTACTAAAACTGCTTATTTCACCAGTAGCGTCCACTGATCCGACGGTAAGCATCCACTGGCTGGCACCAAGGCTGTTATCCGTAAAACATGCTGGGAATTGCGACCGTTCATTTAGATCACCAGTCACTTGGCTATCATGGTTTCCGGCTGCTGCTACCACCACGATACCCTTGCGGTAAGCACGCAACAAACTGGCGCGCAGCTCCGGGTCATCAGCTGGCCCGACAAAACTCATACTAATAACGTTAGCTCCATTATCAATGGCGTAGTTAACCGCCTTGGCCACATTCGCATATGAACCACTACCATCATTGTCGATAGCTCTGAGTGGCATGATACTTATTCGCCAATTCAAACCGACGCCATCAAGACCATTATCACCGGCGGCACCAACTAAACCGGCCAATAATGTGCCGTGGTCAACCGATCCGGCATCGCCGTCGGTCGAGCTGGCCACCGACGGCCGCACATTGTTGTTGTTATCAACAAAATTCCAGCCATGAATATCGTCGATATAACCATTATGATCGTCGTCAATGCCATTACCGGCAATCTCATTAGGATTTGTCCAAATATTCATGTGGAGATCTTCGTGCCAAATGTCTGCTCCTGAATCAATAATCGCGACGACAACGCGGCGTGAGCCAATGCTATAATTCCAGGCAGTCGGCGCGTTAATCTGATTCCACAAACTAGTCTGCATGGCATAGTCGGGGTCGTTGGGCACCTTGGCCAAAGCCGGAACGGCCAAACTAAAAATAAGCACAAATACGAGGGCAACGCTTGATTTTTGCAAGATTTTTTGGTAATATTTCTTCATTGTTGCGAGTGCAATCGCTCAGTAGTATAACAAAAAAAAGATAAATAACAAAGTGGTTGCCGCTGAAAAAAGACAAAAGTATGTATTATCGACTCAAACAACTCACCATTCTTCTCGGAGACCTCGTCGCCCTCTATATTGGGCTTTTTTTTGCTCTTGCCCTGCGTTCTTTCCGCTGGCCTACGGATATTTTTTTTGAATTGCTGCCCACCCTTAGTCTCCTTTTCTTGTTGGCCATCATCATCTTTTTTATTGTCGGGCTGTATGATGTCAGTCGTGCGCGAAATACGTGGCTATTTTTCCAAAAAATCATTCTCTCTGCCTCTATCTGGATCATTCTTGCCGTCTTTTTTTTCTACGCCGCCACCAGTGCCACCAACCCGAAAACAACTCTACTGCTGATTGCCATTGTTGGTTTCGGGCTGCTTGCTTTTTGGCGTTTTCTCTATAATCGTTTCTTATCGGCCAGCCTTCTTACAACAACCATTGTTTTTGTCGGTTGGTCAAATGAGGTGGCAGAACTCATCTCGCTTTTCGAACAAGAACCGGAACGTGGTTTTGTCGTTCAGGGCTGTATTCTTTCTGTGGACATAGCTGAAAATCTTAAAGGGAAAAAATTGGCAACTGCCCTCTCCCTTGCCGAATTGCTGCAAAAAGAACAAACACAATACCCCGATCTCATTATCGTGGCCCCAAACAATTCTGATGGTCAAATCTCTAAAGAATTGTACGACGCTCTTTTTCGGCAAACTGGTATCGTCAGCTTGGCTGATTTCTATGAGCAAATTTTTAAACGTATTCCCCCTTTCACTTTTTCGCAAAACTGGTTCATTATCAATTTGAAAGAACAAAAAAGAAAAATTTATGACCGTTTCCGAATCCTTATTGATTTCTTCTGCGCGCTTTTGACCGGCGTCGGCACTATCGTGCTTTTCCCCTTTATCGCTCTGGCAATCAAATTGAATTCGACCGGGCCCATTTTCTTTAAACAAACACGAACCGGCCGCCTTGGGCGTCCATTCACTATTTATAAATTCCGCACCATGCGGACACTCGGTAAAGATGGCAGCGCGGAAACTGCCGGGCCAGAGTTCGCGCAGCTGAATGATTCACGCATCACTGCCGTCGGCAAATTCCTGCGTCGTACCAGAATTGATGAGCTGCCGCAATGTTTAAATATTCTGAAAGGCCAAATGAGTTTTATCGGACCACGTCCGGAACGACCGGAATTTGTGAAGGAATTGACGGACCACATTTCTTTCTATCCGCTGCGACATCTTGTAAAACCCGGGCTAACCGGCTGGGCGCAAATCCAACACTCCTACTATGGCAACATCGAAGAAAACCTCTACAAACTCGAATATGACCTCTACTACGTCAAAAACCGCGGTTTTCTTCTCGACAGTGTTATCCTCTTAAAAACAATCGGAACCGTGCTTCGAATGATGGGCCGTTAAATCAGTTTTTCAACGCCGCTCGGAGAAGACCGACGAACAAGGGATGCGGCGCCAATGGACGAGATTTAAGTTCAGGGTGAAATTGGGTGCCAACAAAATAGGGGTGATCTTTCAGCTCAATTATTTCCACTAAATCGGCGCCGGGATTAATCCCAACGAATTGCATTCCTTCCGCCTCCATCACTTCCCGATACGCATTGTTGAATTCAAAACGATGGCGATGGCGTTCAGAAACTAATTTCTGTTTATACAACTTCTGCACTTTTGAGCCAAGTTTTAGATTACAATCATACGCCCCTAAACGCATTGTTCCTCCGTAGCGATTCTCAGCAATATTCTTGGCTTGGCGCGGATTAATATGGATAATTGGATGCGGCGTGCCATCGTCAACTTCCACGGTATGCGCCTCTGAGTAATGCAAAACATGCCGCGCGAACTCGACACAGGCCAGCTGCATGCCATAGCAAAGGCCCAAATACGGTATTTTGTGTTCACGAGCAAACTGTATAGCTAAAATAATGCCTTCAATTCCGCGCGTCCCAAAACCGCCCGGAACAATCACGGCATCGAATGATGCCAACTGCTTGACGGCCGCCGGATCTTTTTCATAGGTTTCGGAGTCAATCCAGGTTAACTCTGACTTGGCCCCGCTGGCAGAGGCGGCATGTTTGGTCGCCTCGATGACTGAAATGTAAGAATCCGCCAAAGTAAATTTGCCCGTGCCAAAATATTTTCCAACCACGGCAATCCGTACATGTTTTTTGGGGTGACGCACGCTGGCGACAAATTTTTCCCAAGCGATATTTTTCCGATTGCGAAAACGCAAACCAAGACGGCGACCAATCAAATTGCTTAACCCCTGCCGTTCGAACATGGCTGGCACCTCCTAAATGCTTTCCACATCCG
>JAJYIJ010000040.1 GCA_021790135.1 bacterium
ACTCTCTTCACTTCAACGGCAAAAAATTCCTGGCACGCTTTCTGGGCGCCGAATGTTACCTATCTTGCTATTCAGAGACAAGATGACCCAGAACATCTTATCGTGCTCGATGCCAGCGATCCGGCAACGCTCACCACAGTGACAACAAACGAAGTCATTCAAAAAATCATGTGGCTGAACACCCCCGATCCCGAACTTTACTACAGCACGACCAATGCTATTTACTCCTTCTCCCCGCTTACCGATGCTTCCTCAGTGTTGGTTACCAATAACTACCAGGATTGGCTTATGACGACGCAGGGTCTGTGGAGTATAAAAGTTGCTACTGGCACGGTCGCCACCATTACCGAAGACACGCTTGGATTTCAAAGCGATTTTGCGGTAATTCCTTGGTCGGCTGGCGATCCTTGGCATGTACTGGCCGCCCGCGATAACAGCGTGCTGCTTGGCGACTCCTCCAATCGACATATGCTTATTGTGACGCCGATGAAACAATTTCCTTTGAGTGCCGGACACTATCTAACTTCTTCGTATAATAACTGGTGGCTTTTCTGGTCAGCGAGCGAACTGTGGGCGTACAGCGATGGCGGAACGCCCGAACTCCTTACACGGACCGGCTCAGGATTGGACGATGTGGTGATACTGGATTCCAACAACACCCTGGGGTTACAATGGGGCAAACGCGTCACAGCGCTTATACCATATTATGCCACTGAACAAGATTTGATTGACCGCCCTGTTGGAATGTTGGCGGCAGACAGCGCCCGCCGCATTTTATATTTCAGCGATAGCCAAGGTCTGTGGAAATTAGCTTATTAATGTTACACCTATGAAATTGACCACCTATACTGATGGCGGCGCCCGCGGCAATCCTGGTCCAGCCGCTGCTGGGATAGTTATTAAAGATGCGAATGGAAAAATAATCGCTTCTTTTGGAAAATATTTAGGGCACCAAACAAACAATTTTGCTGAGTATACTGCCCTGATTCTTGCCTTACAGAAAGCCGAGGAACTTGGAGCCGCGGAAGTAGATTGCGTCTTGGACAGCGAATTGGTTGTAAAACAAATGCGGCGTGAATATAAAGTTAAAGAACCAACGCTGCAAAAACTATTCTTGCAGGTCTACAATCTCTCAACACGTTTCAAAAAAGTAACGTACCGTCATACGCTCCGTGCCGGCAATAAAGAAGCCGATGCCGAGGTGAACGAAGCACTTGATGCGCACCAATAACGATTGAAGAAATCTAATCGATCGTATGCTCAAGCGTCTCCAGTTTTCTTTGGATTCTCTGTTTAAGCTGTCCATGCTCTCTGCCGTCTAACTGACTCTGCACGCCCGCCAATTTTATGATGATGCGTTGGATTGAAGCACGAACAGAATCAACTTGATCTAAACGATTTTTATTTTGTAGCATGGTCAATTCAGAACTGCGTCGATCTAAAATTTTTAAATAAAATGTCGCCTTGCGCTCCGGTGACCATTGCATTTTTTCTTCCACGTTCTCTAACGTTTGTTTAATGGGATAGAGTGCCGAGCCATCCGTCACGTGGACGCTGGTATAAGCATATGCCGTCACTCCACTGCTTAAAACAACGAGGAATGCAGCCAACAAAACTGCCGCCCTTTGGAATCGATGGCGGTGATACCACTTGGGACTCACGCCTTGCCGCGCAAAAAAACGAGCAAGCAAATGATTATGTAGGCCGTTTTTAAAAGCTGAACGAACGGCAAGGCATCTGCGAATTTTTTTGAACCTCAATGATAACGGCTTTTTCATAATTGACGACGTAATTTTTTTATAATTCGATGGACTGTCACTCGTAATGCCCCTTCGCTCTGGCCAGTCAACTCGGCAATCTCTGTATAATTATACCCAACGAGGTAATGCAACGTTACGAGTTCTCGCTCGTCGTCTCTTAATTTAGCCAAAAGTTCCTTAAGAATCCGATAATCTTCATCACGCTTTTGTTGCCCCTGTGCCGCGCCAAAAAGATAGGCCTCCTCCGCGCCATCCCCTTCCAGCCAAGCGTCAACCGATACCATTGGCTTAGTGTCGCGCCAATAATTTGCCAAATGATTTTTAGTGATGGTCATGAGCCACGACGTGGTACTCTTGGCAGGATCATACGTCCCAAAATGTTCTAAGGCTTTCATGAAAATTTCGGCCGTTAGCTCCTCTGCCTTCGTTCGATCGCCAACACGAAAAAAGACAAAACGGAAAATTTTGTCGATATTGTTCGAATAAAACTTTTCAAACCTCCGCCTTTCCCTCGCCTTCTTAAATAGCATAACAAAGCGCGATCCGTTTACCGAATCAAATATTACAACTCTTTCTTAAGTTCCTCAAGAAGTTTTTTAGCGGTCTTGTTTGGTTTTTTTGGTACCCGTATTTTAACACGCACATAATGATCGCCGCGTGTATGGCCATTGATATGCTGGATACCTTTGGCACGAAGACGAATAAGCTGCCCTGATTCCGTTCCTTCCGGCACGGCCACCCGAATTTTCCCATCAATCGTTTCCACGTCAATGGTATCGCCAAGCACTGCTTGCGGAAAACTAATTTCGGCATCAGTATACACATCATATTCTTCACGGTGGAATACTTTTGAGGGCTTAATATGCATCACAACATATAAATCGCCGCTGGTGCCGCCATGTGGCGCGGCTTCGCCAAGCCCGCTTAAACGAATAGACTGGCCGGTATTGATGCCCGCCGGAATTTTTACTTTATGCGTCACGGTTTTGGCCACAATACCGTCGCCCCCGCAGTGTTTGCATTTTTTAGAAGCTGACTGCCCCCGGCCATGACACGTTGGGCAGGCCACCACGGTCTGCATCGCACCAAGAAAGGTGCGTTGTTGCTGCACCACCTGCCCCTGCCCTTTGCAGGTATGGCACGTTTCCAGTTTGCTGCCCGGTTCGGCACCGTTGCCGCCGCAAACGTCGCAGGTGCTTTGTTTACGAAGCGTGATATCCCGTTCCACGCCAAAGGCCGCTTCCTTGAAATCTAATTCCACATCCACTTGAATGTCACGCCCGCGACTGGCCCGTCGTCCCCCACCGCCCATACCAAACATATCACCAAACAAATCACCGAAGTCCATGCCGCCAAAATTAAACTGGAAACCACCGCCCTCTCCGCCGCGCGCCGCCCGCATAAAGTCTTCCCAGTTGGCGCCACCGCCAAAACCACCTTGCTGCTCAAAATCCGAACCGAACTGGTCGTAGCGCTGACGTTTGTCGGCATCCGAAAGCACTTGGTAAGCTTCGTTTATTTCTTTGAATTTTGCCTCGTCTCCGCCCGGCCGATCGGGATGGTACTGCAAAGCGAGCTTTTTAAAAGCTTTTTTAATTTCATCCGTGGAGGCATTTTTGCTGACGCCTAAAATTTTGTAGTAATCTTTGCCGGCCATAGTTAATTAATCTACAAACTCTTTAATATGCGTTTTGAGCTCCTCTATAATTTCTTCTCTATCTTTTTCAGATGTCTTATCATCAGCAAGAAATTCAAGATTGCTTTTAAGTGGCCCCAAGCTATTATTCAAGAAAGCTTTGAAGGCCTTACGAACATCTTTAGCTTCAGTAGAAATTGGTAAACCATTTATTTCTCGTTCTTTCCCTTTATTCCTTTCAATTATCGGCTGAAGTTGCTGTAACAACTCTCCAAATTGCGCTCCCGGAACAACACTGGCTTTAATCAGCTGGACAAATGATTCCCAACGCTCTTGATCATCATCAGTCAAATGCTTAGCATTAACAATTTTCTGCAAATCGCCTATTTGCGGAAATGTATCATGCAACTTTTTAAAATGATCTTGAAAAGCCGCCAACTGGGCTGCTTTCTCTTTTTGTTCGTTGTCTTCAGGCATAAAAAAATAATTAAATTCGTAACCCTGACAAATAGTAGCGTCAGGGTTACTGTAGTTACTTACTTTTTTTCCTTATCATCCACCACCTCGCCCTCAATCGGCCCTTCATCTTTTTTCTGTTCACCGCCAGGAGCGGCTCCGCCATTAGCCCCAGCCGCACCGGCCCCGCCCTTATTTTGGTCAGCCTGGTACATCTTGGTGCCGACCGCCTGCGCCGCCTTGGATAATTCTTCGGCCGTTTTCTTGATGGCGTCGACGTCATCCTTATCCTTTACTTCTTTTACTTTGGCGATGGCATCGTTTACCGCTTTCTTTTCGTCATCAGTGATCGTTGTGATTTTCTTTTCGTCGATTTCCTTCAACATTTTTTCCGAGGTGTACACCATCGTGTCGGCCAAATTGCGCGCTTCAATCAGATCTTGCTTTTTCTTATCATCAGCCGCGTGCATTTCCGCGTCTTTCTTCATCTTTTCAATTTCCTCTTTGGAAAGACCGCTTGACGACTCAATGCGAATAGATTGTTCTTTATTGGTAGCCTTGTCTTTAGCTTTCACATGCAAAATACCATTGGCGTCGATGTCAAAAGAGACTTCAATCTGCGGCACGCCGCGCGGTGCCGGTGGAATACCATCCAAATTAAATTCGCCGAGCAGTTTGTTATCGTTGAACATCGGCCGTTCCCCTTGTGCCACCCGAATCGTCACGGCCGGCTGGTTGTCCGAAGCCGTTGAGAACACTTGGCTCTTGGACGTCGGAATGGTTTTGTTGCGTTCAATGAGCTTGGTGAATACTTGGCCCATTGTTTCAATGCCGAGGCTGAGCGGGGTCACGTCAAGCAATAAGACATCTTTCACATCACCTTTCAAAACACCCCCCTGCACTGCCGCACCGACCGCCACCACTTCGTCCGGGTTCACGCTAATATTCGGTTTCTTGCCAAACATTTTTTCGACGGCATTGTACACCAATGGCATGCGGGTCATACCGCCGACCATCACTACTTCATTGATATCGCTCATGGAAAGTTTGGCATCGCCAAGTGCTTTTTTCACCGGCTCCATGGTTTTGTCCACCAAGTCGCCAACAAGTTCTTCCAATTTGGCGCGCGTCAATTTCATCACCAAGTGTTTCGGGCCATTGGCATCCGAAGTAATAAACGGCTGGTTGATTTCGCTTTCCTGCGCCGTGGACAATTCAATTTTCGCTTTTTCGGCCGCTTCTTTAATGCGCTGCAAAGCCAAGGGATCTTTGCTCAAATCAACGCCTTGGTCTTTCTTGAATTCATCTAAAATCCACTGGATAATGCGCTGGTCAAAGTCATCGCCGCCAAGGTGCGTGTCGCCGTTGGTGGCCAAAACCTGCACCGAGTCAGCGGAAACTTCCAGAACCGACACGTCAAAGGTGCCGCCGCCCAAATCGTAGACAATAATTTTTTCGTCTTTTTTCTTGTCAAAACCATAAGCGAGTGCCGCCGCCGTCGGTTCGTTGATAATGCGGAGCACCTTCAATCCGGCAATTTCACCGGCGTCTTTGGTCGCCTGACGCTGGCTGTCGTTAAAGTAGGCGGGCACGGTGATCACCGCTTCCGTCACTTTTTCGCCCAGTCGCTCTTCCGCGTCGGCTTTCAATTTTTGCAGCACCATCGCCGAAATTTCTTGCGGCGTGTATTCTTTGCCCTGCATCACCACTTTTACCGCGTCGCCGCTTTTGACGATTTTATACGGCATCAATTTCACGTCGCGCTGCACCTCTGGGTCGTCCCAGCTGCGGCCGATCAAACGCTTGATGGAATACAAGGTGTTTTCCGGATTCGTCACACCCTGGCGCTTAGCCAACTGGCCGATCAATCGCTCTCCCGATTTATTAATGGCAACCATGCTTGGCGTGGTCCGCGCCCCTTCCTTATTTTCCAATACCTTCGGCTGTCCGCCTTCAATGATGGCGACGCAGCTGTTTGTTGTACCCAAGTCTATACCTAATACTTTACTCATAGTAAAAATAATTAATGATTTAAGAGATCGACCTGCCTGCCGGCAGGCAGGTTTCTAGAACTTTGGACATATATAAATAATTTATGTCATTCTGAACGAAGTGAAGAATCCTCTTCTTATCTTCGCCCACTTAAATTAATTTTTTAAAAGTAAAACCATTGGAATTCGTCAGCTCTAAACAAATTTTTGTTACTTCAATTTCATCATCTATATATTCATCAAGTTTTCCTTTTAAATTTCTCTCCACTAAAAATTTCATAAGAAAATCATTAATTTTTACTTTCTTTTCGTCCCTTTCTTCTAAAGGAAGGGACAAGAGGAATGACATCCTCAATCGAACTAAGAACCCTGGATTCCCGCTTACGCGGGAATGACAGCGGAAGATTCTTCCTGCCTGCCGGTAGGCATGGCGCTCTGCTCAGAATGACAATTGAAAATACTATTTTTTCACATCTCCAGGAAATCTTTTTATAAAAAATTCTCTCATTTTTTCACGGCACTGTTTAATCAGTTCAACTTGCATCCGTTGTCCCGTACGTTCAAAATATTCCAAAATCTTACGAAAATGTTCATCATAGGCCTGTTCAAACGTCTCCCCCTCTTTCATCCTCTTCTGCACGCCGAGAAATTCTCGTCCGATCAAGTCTCCTGCGGAAACGTATGGATATAATGGTGATTTTTCTGAAAATTCTGCCATATTCTTACTTTGTATATCTCCACGTCGCATCAATCGCGATCCCACCTCGACTATTAAACAGCACCGTCACTTCACAACTTTTCGGCTGAACAAACTTTACGAAATCTTTTCCAATATCCACCGCCAAATGCTCGTGGAATACCCCGACGTCACGATACGTTTCCAAATACAACTTCATTGATTTTGACTCCACGACATACTTGTCCGGCACGTAATTAATTTCAATTTCGGCGTAATCCGGCTGACCCGTAAGTGGGCAGCGGCAGGTAAACTCACTGCAATGCAGATTGACTTCAATTTCTCCCGGAGTGTGATTGGGGAATACTTCCAATCGGCGTTCCGGTTTTGCTTTGCTGCCAAGCTTAGTTAATTGTTCTAAATCTTTTTTGTTTGTGGGCATAGGGCATATTCATTTGTCATCCTGAGCGAAGCGAAGGATCTCTGTCTGTTCGTTAATAATTGGACAGGGATTCTTCGTGCCACCGCCTGCGGGCGGACTCAGAATGACAGTTGGTTACAATTTAATTGGACTAAAATTTGTTTCCCGATCGTACACATCCATTCCTTCCGACTTTTTCAAGAACCCAACGGCGGCATACGTAACCGGCGTCGCAATCACTTCAAACAACGTTTTGAAAATCCACTGCGCCAGAATCAATGAACCAATTGCCGCCGTCGGCACCACGCCAGAGAATGCCACCGTGATAAAAATGAGCGAATCCAAACCTTCGCCGACAATCGTGGAGCCGATCGTTCGCGTCCAAAGCCATTTGCCGTTGGTTTTGATTTTCATTTTCGCCATCACGAGCGAATTCATAAACTGTCCGACGAGATAGGCGAGAAATGAGGCGACCAGCAAGCGCGGTGTAAAACCCAAGATGCTTGCGAAGCCGCTCTGGTTGCTAAAAAATGGTGCGCTCGGAACCCGGATAGCAATCAAAATCGCGACCACGGCCACCAAATTACAGGCAAACCCGGTCCAGATCACCCGTCGGGCCGCGGCGTAGCCGTAAACTTCGGTCAAAATGTCACCGATGATGTAGGTGATCGGAAACACCACCACTGCCACCGGCAAAAATACGCCCCAAAACGAACCGATCTTCACGGCGATAATATTCGCCACCACGAGACAAGTCACGAACAAGGCGGCAATGAATTGAAAAAATTTTGTTTGTTGCATAAATTATTTTTCGGCATCATCCTTGGTGAGGTGCGAGAGTTTTTGACTCTTGCACCCTGACAAAAATGACGTGAATAAATGAAATTTTTTATTTATTTTTTTTCACCACCTTCACATCCACTTTTTTGGCCGCGGCTGGCGTCACTTTCGGACACGTAATTTTGAGCATTCCATCCTCGAATTCCGCCGTTACTTTATCCTCGGCCACCGGCGCCGGCAAAGCGACTTCGCGGAAGAAACTGCCGCTTCTGACTTCTTTGCGATAATAATTTTTTTCTTCCACCTCGTGTTCCTTTTTACTTTCCCCTTTCAAAATGAGCATCCCCTTCTCCACGCTCACTGAAACATTTTTCGGGTCAACACCGGCG
>JAJYIJ010000041.1 GCA_021790135.1 bacterium
CCGGTTACCGCATTGCCAAGCGTTTCTTCCATGGCGGAGATGCAGTCGATCAAAAAGTAGAGGCGGAAATTCTCGCCTATCCCGCGGTTGCCCCATGGCTGAAAGTGGAATGGGCGATCGACTATGCAAAAAAAATTCAGCCGAGGGTTGCTTTCCCGATCCATGATGCCTTTCTAAAATTTACCGGGCCATTTTATGGTATGCCCGAAAAATTTTTAACGGAAGTAGGCATCGAGTGGCAGGTACTCGAGGAAGGCAAGCCGACTGAATTCTAACAAACTATGGTTAAGGAGGGGGTTAAAAAAATTGTTTCATCAAAAAACAAAACGTTTCTGGCGTTTTGTTTTTCATTCATGCTCGGCGCCGTGCTTGCTTCTTGGCTGAGTCTGCCAACGCTTTTTTATTTTTCTCATTTTAGAATTGCCGGTGTTCTGGTTTTGATCGGTGGTATTTTTTTGATTGTGGTTTTGCTTTTTAGAAGGCGGCCTTTTTTTCGTTTCGCATTGCTTTTGGTATTCTTTTTCCTTTTCGGCGCCGGGCGTCTTTTGGCGATCGTGCCGGATTGTCAGGACCCGGGCGCAGCGTGCCACTATAATGGCAAAACCGTCACCATCGCTGGCTGGGTGGCCGCCTATCCCGACGAGCGGGCAGACAAAACTAATTATTATATCCAAACGAAACAGATCAATGGCGCGGCGGCCCAAGGTTTGATTTTAGTGCAGGCCAAACCCTATCAAAAATTTAGTTATGGCGACAACGTTCTGGTGCATTGCAAATTGCAGCAACCAAAAAATTTTGGCGACAGCACGTTTCGGTATGATAAGTATCTGGCTGACCAAGGTGTCTGGTCGCTCTGTTCATTTCCGACGATTACGGCGGCCACGCCGGAGTGGCATCTTTCTCCGTTTCTTTTGCAGCCGATTTTTAAAGTGAAAGACATTGTGGCTTTTCGGATCGGCCTCCTCTGGCCGCAAGCGCAAGGCAGTTTTATGGCCGGCCTTTTGTACGGGAGTAAGTCTGGTTTGCCGCAAGCTATCATGGATAATTTCAGCAAAACCGGCATCACCCACATTATTGCGGTGTCCGGTTTTAACATCACCATTATCGCCACGGCCATCATGAGCCTGCTCTTTGCCGGCGGGCTGTGGCGGCAGCAGGCGTTTTGGGGTGTGCTCGTTGGTGTTTGGATATTCACTATTTTTTCCGGTCTGTCCGCTTCAGCGGTCCGCGCCGCCATCATGGGTTCGCTCGTGCTGGTCGCCGAACAACTTGGGCACCAGTCACGAATCGGCACCTCGATCGTCGCGACCGCGGCCTTGATGACCTTTCTCAGCCCGTTTGTCTTTTTGTGGGACGCCGGATTCCAACTTTCCTTTTTGGCCACGCTCGGTTTGGTGTATATGTCGCCGATACTTGAAAAGGGGATGGAAATAAAAAGAATAAGTAATTTGCGAAATTCAAAGTTTTTTAATTTTATATGGTCGCTGCTTATTCCAACTCTTTCCGCTATTATTCTCACGTCGCCGTTGATTCTCTATCAATTCGGCAGGCTCTCATTCGTTGCGCCGCTCGTGAACCTGCTCGTTCTGTGGAGCATTCCGTGGCTCATGCTCGGCGGCGCGGCGGCGCTCAGCGTCAGTTTTTTCTTTTGGCCGCTCAGTCGCCTGGTAGCGGTCGTCACCGGTTTTGGCCTGCAGTATGTTATACTAATAGCGGATTTTTTCGGAGGACAATCTTGGAGCGCGGTTTCTTTCCAATTACCTTGGTGGGGGATGGTACTGGCGTACGCACTGTTATTTTTCTTTATTGCGCGAAGCCGGCGACGAATGGCGCTCCAAAGAGACGCCGCTTAAAATAGCATCAAAACAAATTCTATGAAAAAAGCGAAATTCACTCGATCGGCCGAGGGTTACAATCTGGCCGCCGCTCGGTATGACGAAAAAGAAAAATATTTAAACAGCTTTGAACAAAAAAAGGTGTTGCCACTCATCGGCAATGTCAGCGGAAAAAAAATTCTCGATGTCGGGGCCGGCACCGGCCGCCTGGCTGTCGAGCTGGCTGCGTTTCCCGAAGCAAAAGTGGCTGCCCTCGATTTGTCTGAAAAAATGTTGGAGCGTTTGCGCCGAAAAAATAAGCAAATCGAATGTGTGGTGGGCGACGGCGAGAATCTTCCGTTTGCGAGCGCCAGCTTTGACATCGTGGTGGCCGCATTTTTTATTGTGCATCTTAAAGAACCGAAGTATTTTTTTGCTGAAGCGTATCGTGTTTTGAAAGACGGCGGATTTCTGCTCGTCACGAACATCAACCAAAAAGATCCGCCGCGAGTCAAAACAAGCACCGGGGACATTATTATCGAATCCTATTATCACCGACCGGAGCAAGTGCGCGAGGAGCTCGAAACTCTGGCTTTCACTATCGAAAAAGAGATTTTTGTCAAAGAAAAAGAGGTGTGGGTTAATCAGATCATCAAAGCGCGTAAATAAATTTTAAAATTTTTACCAGTGTGCTATACTAGAGGACATGTTAGTGCTTGCCGCAAAAGTATGACGACAAATTTCAAACCATACACCATCGCCGATACGGACTTTCTTTGGCTGGAAGGTGAGTTGGCCGAGCGTCAGTACGTCTTGCGCGTGAAAGACATGCCGGACGACGACAAACCGCGCGAACGAATGTTGCGTTTTGGTCCGAAAGCTCTTTCCAGCGCTGAATTGGTAATGATCGTGCTCGGCACCGGCTCGAAAAAAGAAGATGTGGCTACTCTGGCCACCCGGGTTATCAAAGACTATGGCCAGCAGGCCCTGGCGAATCAGAATGATGCCAAAAAATTAAGCCAAGAACTCGAGATTCCGTTGGTCAAATCCATGCAATTGGTGGCCTGTGCCGAACTTGGCCGTCGTTTTTTTGAAAAAAATGTCCACGGCCGGCCGGTAATCCGCACCGCCAAAGATGTCTACCAATGTACGCGTGAGATGTCACTCCTCCCCAAAGAACATTTGCGCGGCCTTTTTCTCGACACGCACTATCGCGTAATCCACGACGAAACCATTTCGATTGGAACGATTAATTCAAATATCATTCATCCGCGCGAAGTATTCAAACCAGCCATCGAGTATGGTGCGGTCGCTGTTATCTTGGTGCACAATCACCCTTCGGGTCTGACCAAGCCAAGCCGTGCCGATCTCGCTGTCACGGAACAATTAGTTGCCGTCGGAAAAATTGTCGGCGTGCATCTTATTGACCACGTCATCATTGGGCGCTCTTCGTATGTGAGCGTTCCTGTTGAATATTCATAAAATTATATGTCAGTCGCCACACGTCGTTATGTTTTGGAGTCGGGAAATTTAATTGTCAATGCTGCCGATGGCATTTCTGTTTTAACGCTGCTCTTGCAGGAAGGTAATTTAACGTTGCCGCATTTTTTGAGTGTTCCGGCTAACCGGGCGATGCTAAAAAAATATGGTGACGATGTGGCTAAATTTTTCGTCGTGAAATTCAAAAAAATTTCCCAGCAGGAAGAAATTTCCGCCGAAGATAAAAAGAAATTGCAGTCGCTCCTGAATGAATTTTTTCGCGTGAAAGCACTTTTGGCGGGAGAAGATGAACCGTAGCTTGACAGAGAAATTAAAGTATGGTATTCTTGACACAATGAGTACCGTTAACCACGGTGCTCTCTTTATTAAACTAAGAAGAATTAATTTTTAGATGTATGTCGGATATTACTAAAGCGATTCAAATGCTCTGCGATGAGAAAAATCTCTCATACGAGACCGTGATGGAAACCATCGAAGCGGCGCTGGCCGCCGCCTACCGGAAAGATTTTGGTAATAAGCAGCAAAATATTAAAGTGAAATTTAATCCCGACACCGGCGATATGCAAGCCTGGGATATTAAAACCGTTGTCGCTGATATCGATGAGAAAACGCTGGAGGAGGCGCAGGAAGAATTGGCGGCACGGCGGGAAAAGGCGCGTGAGGAGGAACGTGAGTTGACTGAAGAGGAAATTGCAGACTTACCGCGGTTCAATCCCAAGACCGAATTAATGCTTACGGTGGCAAAAGAAACAAAAAAAGGCGCCAAAGTCGGCGACGTGCTGGAAATTTCCTTGGAGATTCCTCATGATTTCGGACGAATGGCCGCTCAAACCGCCAAGCAAGTTATTATTCAGAAAATCCGCGAAGCGGAACGTACCATGGTGTTTGGTGATTTCAAAGATCAAGAAGGTCAGCTTTTGCTTGGCACCGTGCAGCGCGTTGAAGGACGCAAGGTATTGGTTGATCTTGGAAAAATCACTGGCATCATGCCTTCCGATCAGACGGTCTACAGCGAGCATTATCGTCCGGGCGGCCGAATGAAGTTTTTAGTGACGAAGGTGGAAATGACTGCCCGCGGCCCGGAAATTTTGTTATCGCGCGCTGCCAAGGACATGGTCAAGGAAGTGTTTAAACAAGAAATCCCGGAAGTGGCCAGCGGTGTGATTGAAATCAAAGGCATCGCTCGCGACGCCGGCTTCCGTTCTAAGGTTGCCGTTGCCACCACCGATCCGTCGATTGATCCGATTGGTTCGTGTATTGGTCAACGCGGTAGCCGTATTACCACGATTATCGAAGAAATTGGCGGAGAAAAAATTGACGTTATCCAATATAATGATGACGCGGAAGCATACATTATTCATGCTTTGTCACCGGCAAAAATTTTATCCGTTCAGTTGAACGAGGCAGAAAAACTTGCCACGGTCACGGTTGCCCCTGAACAATTTTCTATTGCCATCGGTCGTTCCGGCCAAAATGTGCGTTTGGCTTCCGAGTTGACCGGTTGGAAAATCAACGTTGTCCAAGAAGGGGGCGAACCAGCTGCTGAAACCGTAGCGGAAGAAGGAACTGTGAAAGAAGCAGGGGAGGAGGCGAACGTCGAAGAAAAAAAAGAAGAGAAAATAAAGGAAGAAAATAAAGAAGAAACAAAAGAGTAAGCGCGTATGACTCAGCTTTTTAACGCCATTCTGTACCAACCGATTCTCAATCTTTTTATTGGACTCTACGACATCCTGCCCGGCCATGATTTGGGTATCGTCATTTTGCTCATTACTGTTGTTGTCCGCCTGATACTCTATCCATTGACGTCGTCGTCAATCAAGGCGCAGAAAGCCATGCAGGAGTTGCAGCCGAAACTGGAAGCGATCAAAAAACAATTTCCTAAAGATCAGCAGAAACAGGCGCAGGCCACGATGGAATTATATAAAAATAACAAAATCAATCCGTTGACCTCGTGTTTGCCGATGCTCATTCAGTTGCCGATTCTCCTGGCTTTGTTTTGGGCGATGCGTGATGGTCTGACATCCACGAATCTGGCGAAGAATTTGTATCCATTTGTGCATAATCCTGGCGTCCTGAACCCGATTACATTAGGCCTGTTTAATCTGGCGAAACCAAGTGTCGTGCTGGCGGTTTTGGCCGGTGTTGCCCAATATTTCCAAGCCAAGACATTGAGCCGCAAGCCCGCTCCGCCCGAGGCCGGCGCCGGCGGCAAGGATGAAAGCATGACGGCAATGATGAACAAACAGATGCTCTATGTTATGCCGGTGATCACTGTTTTGATCGGTTTACAATTTCAAGCCGGCCTGACCTTATATTGGTTTTTGAGCACGCTTCTCATGGTGATCCAACAAGTTATCGTCTTTAAACAGCACGACAAATCGATTCCACCCTCGACCCCGAGTGTCCCAGGGACGCCGGTGATTGAAGGGAAAATTATTAAATGAGGCCGGTAGGGCGATAAAATTGGAATAACAAAAATATCTCGACAAACATATGGCCACAGCGTCACCAGCTGAAATCGAGCCCGTCTCGAGTGAGAGGAGAGAGGACCACGAACAAAATCGACCAAGAGAAGAGCAAGAGGCCGCTTTTCTGAACACCTTTGGTCATTGGAAAGCTTTTGTTGGAGCAGACGAATTTTCGGTCCGGCCGCTATCATCAAAGGATATTTCGTGGCTTTTCGGTGCCGTGGCTGAAGTGGTCGAACAGAAAGAAACGCAGGTAGTCGGTGAACTTTCGAGTGAAAGAGGCAGACGCCAGCCCATTGAGGTCGTCGGGCGAGAAGCGCGACAGGCGACAACTGATTCAGCCAGCGCTATTAAAGGCGAGCCGGCTCTTTTAACTATTCTTTACAATTCGCTCTACAGCGGTATCCAAACGAAAACGCCAGAAATTTTTGTCGTGGCGCCGGAGAAAGTGGCGGAGTACCTTATTTTCCGCCATCAGAGTGAGCTCAAGGGGACAGAGCTCGACCCGACGCCAACCGATTCTGATCCTTCATCAGAAGGAGTGAATATGTGCCTGGTGCTCACGCCGGAGAAAGGCAAGGAAATTGAATCTCTGTTAACGGCGAACGGTCATCCGGTCAAACCGCTGACGACGACCGCCGGGTTCCAAGCGCGATTAGGCGGGATTCGTTTGGCTTTCTTCTATTCGAGCGAACAGCATGTGGAAAAAGAAGATACTGCCGAGGAAAAGGATGCCTCGCCAGCACTCGAAGCAGGCGGAGAAGAAAAATAGATGATGCACCGGCCGCCTGTTTGGCGGTCTTTTTTTTCTATCCCGATTTCGGTATACTAGCCGTGTATGTTAAGTCCGCTCGAACAATCTATCTTCAAAACGTTGCACTATTTTGCATTGCGCGAAATGCCGCTGACGCCCGAAGAAGTATTTTATTATCTCTGGCAGCCGCCAAAAGACACAACGCTTGGTGTGGTGGAGGACAGTCTTGAACGTCTAGCCGCGGCCGGGCAATTGTCTCACAAAAATGGGTTTTATTTTTTAAATGGGCGTGAGGCTGATTTTGACCGTCGCCGGCGCGCTGTGGTGCCAAGCGACCAAAAATTGAAGCGTGCCCGTTCGGCGGCGCGTTGGATTGCGGCAGTGCCCTTTATTCGTGCTATTTTGGTTGGCAACTCCGTTGCTGCTGGGACGGCTTCGGATGACAGCGATATCGATTTTGTTATCATTGCCGAAGGCGGCCGGATTTGGATCGTGCGTTTTTTTACCAATCTCATTTTACGTCTCCTGGGGCGTCGTCGTTTTGGCGATAAAGTGAAAAATCGTATCTGTTTATCCTTTTTTGTTGACACCAAGCACTTGAATTTAGCGCCGTGGCGAGTGGCGTCGGATGACCCGCATGCCGCCTATTGGCTGCACCAGCTTACTTCCCTGTATGATCCATTTGGCTATCACGAGCGGTTCGTTGATATGAATACGTGGACAAAACAATATATTCCGAATTGCCAGACAGAGTTGGAAATTGCGACGCCGCCGCTTAAAAATACTTCTTTTGGCCGCCGCTGGAAAGAAATGTGGGAAAAAATGTGGCAGGGGAGCTATGGCGACATGATTGAAAATCAAATGCGTGGTGTGCAGGAAGCGTTGAATTGGCCCCTCTTGAAAAGCGGCGATACAAAGCCTGAAGGAGTGTTGATCGCCCCAGGTTTTTTGCGTCTCTATGGCAGTGACCTGCCGCGACAACTCTGGAATGAATGGAAAGCGGCCACTCAGACCATCAATCAAAAATAAACCAAAAGTATTCTTTTGTGTCGATACGTTTACAAAAAATTATTCTCGCGTTGGCGACGCTGCTCGTTTTTTTATTGCCCTGGCAAACGCGTTGGATATATCATCCCGTGAAGTTAAACGGTTCTTTTTGGGAATACGGAACGCAAAGTTTATATGCCACCGAAGTGCTGCTCTGGCTGATTATAATTCTGTTTGCGATCGGTCAATTTTCTCGACGTGAATTCTGGTCGAAAGTATTTCGAAAAAAACCAAGCCGCTACTACTGGCCGGTTGCCGCGCTCGTCGCTGTCTATATGGCCCTGCAAGTCTTTGGCCATGCTCATCCGGAAATCACCACCGAATTCATTTTTCATCTGCTTGAGGCCGCCTGCTTTTTTGTCATTCTTACGTATCTTTTAAAAGAGGAGCGTGCCGCCTTTCCGCTCTCCCTGGCGTTGTGGCTGGCCGGTGTCGGACAGGCTCTCGTTGGTTTGTCCCAATTCGCAGCGCAGGAAGTCTATCCGAATAAGTGGCTTGGGCTGGCGTACCAATCA
>JAJYIJ010000042.1 GCA_021790135.1 bacterium
TCAAAGATGTTGTCACTCCAATGTTTGACTAAGCTCTTCCAAAAGCTAAGGTTTGATTCTATATTTTAGCTTGGAAAACGCTGCTTGGCAAATATTGACTTTTACATAGAAATATTTAGATAGAAATTTTTAGAGAAATATTTAGTATAGCATTTTTGTAAATTTGTGGTACTCTATAACTATTCTTATTTCCTCGAACCTATGATCACTCTCAAACGCGCGATCTTAAGTGATTGGCCTGAAATAGCAAAAATTGAAAAAAGTTCCAATTCAAACACCTACTCAGCTCGCGTGCTGGAGAAAGAAATAAAGGATTACATCAAAAAGGATTTTGTCTTTTTGATTAAAAATAAAACTGTTACCGCGGGACTTGCATCGTTCAAACTACTAAAGAAGAAGACTGCCCATTGTAATGGGTTAGTCATTTATCCCAAATTTAGAAGAAAAGGCTTCGGAGTCAAAGCAATGTCGCTCCTTTTGAAAAGAATGAATAAATACCCTCGAGTTGAATTGGTGGTTCACCCCCATAACACATCGGCTATCTCACTCTATTTTTCCTTAGGCTTCATTATTGAGGGGTGGCGCGACAACTACTTTGGCGATGGAGAGCCGAGACTGATGATGATAAAAAAGAAATAATTAAAACCGGCCATGGCTAATGGCCGGTTTTTTTACACCTCGAATAACCTGAACAATGTGTCCAATCCGTTCGTGTCCATAGACGAGGCGTTTAAGCCCCTCCGTTGCGCTGACGTGAAAAGGTTTTAAAATTTTCTTTAGTTCCAACGTAGAAATATTCTTGTCCCTAAGTAATACCTCAAACTTTTTTCGAGCGGCATCAAAGCGATATAAGTCGAACACGACATGATATTTTTTCTCAGCGCGGGCATAGCCACCTAAAACCCATTCCGGCTGTAATTGCACTTTGAGCATGGCAAAAAGTTCCTGATACTGGTAACCGGCCGCGACAAACATTTCTTTCACTAAAGAGACCGGAACACGCCCACCTAAATTTATTATAACCGAACCACCAGGTGATAGCGCCGCATAGGCATCACGGAGAAAAGCATTTTGCAGCCTGAGCAGGTAACGTCCTTGGAGCGGCGAACATTTCGGTATCCAACTTTCATCAAAAAAGGTCGAGGTGAGTTGTCCACCGAAAGCCGAGTCAGACCCGTCCATTCGTGGTTGGGGGCAAAGACTATGGAGATTAAATAATCAGCACAAAAAAAATTTAATTTTTTGTAAGCCAAACCGTTCTAATTAGTCAGAATCAGAACTACACAAGAGCAGGTCTTAAGTCTTAGAGACGAAACGGCCAATAAAAAACTTCCACCTTTTTGGTAGAAGTTTTTATTCTGTTTAAACATCTAGCTACTCGTCAGCTTTCAAATTTTGAAAACAGACGAGTGGTAGCTAGATGCCGCTGACCACTGCCCGGTTGACGGCCGGGACCGCCTACGAAAGGCGGGCTACTCTAAGTCTTCCCCTCCGCCCGCGACAATCACTTCCGGAAGCAACGGGCGGATGGTGCGCAGAGCGCGGATGCCCTGGAGCCGGCAGACGCCGCGTTCCTGCCAGCCGGGATCGTACTCGTCCGCCAGCCTCTCATACATCTCAAGGAGGCTGCGGAGTCGTAGCCCCTGCGCCTCGATGTCTTCTCCTCCCATGCCCGCCTGCACTTCTGCGGCGAGCTTTCGGAACTCCTTCTTGAGCGCTTTGCGTCGCGCTCTCTTGTCGATCAGGTTCTTCAACCAGACCAGCACGCTGTTCCTCCTTTCAGGTGAACGGGAAAACAACATAAGAGTATATCATAAATAGCGGGCATGTCAACCCTATGTCTACCAGGTCGCCGACTACCAAACGGATACTTTTGAAGCAATCCAAAAAACCTAATCCTCGACTAGCTCTCGCTCTCACTCGCATATAACCTATCAAGCTAATATTGACGCCAGTCTCTACATTGGACTACAATTATTTTGCTAATTTATACCTATGGGCGAATCACCAGAACGCCAAGAGCCACGGGCTACAATTCCCGAATATGATTTTGAGGAGGGCGTAGAAAAAATTGATGCCAAAATAAAGCAACTTTTGACTAAGCAGGATGTGGTTGTGGTGGCCTTTGGCACGTATGGTACGAATGTGGGCAAAACAACCTTGGCCAAAACATTGGTCGAAAAATTAACCAAAGATAAAATTCCGGCAGTAACTTCGGTTGATGATCCTGATGAGCTAGTACCAGGAGGCGGGTGGAAAACGCCGCTGGAACATGTCCAAAAATTTTTTGAAAGCAATAAAGCAGTTATTATTTTCCAACAGTTGGAAATGGGACTGGGATATAATCCTGATTTTATACCCACAGCGAAACAAGCCCAAAATGATAGGACAGTGGACGCTTTCAAAAAAATGGGGTATACCATCAAGGGGATAGATCTCTGGGTAACAATTTATAGGCCGGATCGTCCGCTCGCCGAAAAAATTAAGTCATGGGGCGACATTATCGTACGTAATGATGAGGCAAGAAATAAATAATTATTATTATCTAACTAAATTATATGGATACAGTAGAATCACGAGAAGGAGAATCCCTAAGGCAAGAAGCCGATTCGCTCTATACCGGGCTGGCTCAAGAGATAGGTAACAATCCAAATTTTCCTAAACTAGCAGGACAGGCCAGCGCTCTTATGGAAAAACTCCAATCCCAAGGAAGAGATTTATCAACTATCGGATTGCCGCCTGAAAAAATTAAACTCCTGGAAGTGGCTATAGCATTATTTTTGGAAGGACGGTTCGACCCCAAGGCAAAACTGGTCGCCGTGGCCGAGCCAGAGCCAGACCAGACGTAAATTAAATTTGATGAGCCGTTTAAAACAACCCGTAATTAAGCGGGTTGTTTTAAAATATTTTTCACCCTATGTCCAAAATTTATATTTGAATTTTTTATAAAAGAAGCGTACCATATTTTATACTTATATATTAATTTTAATAAATTGATTGTGTCTAGATTCTATATTTTTATTCGAAATTTTTTGGTTGTTTTGGCTACTGCAAGTTTAACTCTATTCATTGGTGTTGCCGCAAGCAACGCTGACAGCCAATGCCCAACCTTCCAACCGGGTGAAATGGTCAAGGTTGCCGGCAAGTCGGCTATTTATGCCGTGAATAGCAGTGGCCAATTGGAATATTTTCCGGATGGCGAAACATTTAAAAGTTGGACAGCAGATAATACCTACTCCGGCTACGCTCTGATCTCCCAAGCCTGTTATGAAGCACTGCCGGTCTCTCCAACCGGCGTTGGCTATCGGCCCGGATCATATGTCGTAAAACGGCCTTCATCGGATAGCCTCTATGTCGTTGAACCGGGTAATGTTTTGGCGCCGATTACCACCAGCACTGCAGCAGCACTCTATGGGCCGCACTATATTGTAAAGACCATCCCGGATTATGCCTGGCCAACTTATGGCGACGGGACCACACGCGGCGCGACCGTAACAAGCTCAGTACCGCATCCAGGCATGATTATTATGGTCGGAAGTAATGAATATTATGTCGACAACAATAACACGCTGCGTCCTATTACTGAAAACGGCTGGCACGCAAACCATTTTCAGCCGACTTTCGAGCATTCAGTGTTGCCTTCGATGATCAGCGGATTCACGATTGGCGAGCCGATCGACGGTCTTGTGACAGCTATCAGTGACCGCACCCAAAGCCAAGATGACCAAACGACAACAGTCACTGTGCCGGTCGTTGCCATTCCATTAGGCTCGTCAGACGTCAGCAGTACAACCACGACAACAAATCAGACGCCGGTGACAGTGCCATATGAAACAAATTTACTCGGAATTCCCTCTTTGATCCAACCTACTGCTAATCAGATTATTTCTCCAGCAACGGGCGATGATCGAATTTTGACAGCCGATTGGACAACGGTTGCTGGAGCGGCATCATATACGATTGAAATTGATATTTCCACCTGTACGGCCGATTTTGCTGCCGCGCATCCGACTGCCACTTGCTGGCGAAAGATTATTGATCCAATTAATGTATCGGCGGCCAAAGGACAAAACACACAATCATATACCACGCTCAGTCTTGGTTCCGACGGAAATTACCAGGTACGAATCGAGGCAGTTGACCAGAACGGCCAGACCAGCGGTTGGTCGGCATACGTGCCTTTTTCCTTTGACACTTCGGTTGTCCACATTGTAGCACCATCGTTACTTTTGCCTCTGGCCAATCAGATCATTACCAGCCCAAGCCGCGCTGTACCAGTATCATGGAAGTTCCTTACCTGGGCAACAAAATTTGAAGTTGAGGCCGACTGTGCCAGCAGCGCCTCCTGGACTTCGGTGTATGATAACACTGACATTACAGGCCTCAGTACCACAATGACACTGCCCTCTGACGGTGCCTGCCGAGTGCATGTGCGCGGTTATTCCATTTCTGATCTGTGGGGACCATGGTCGGATTATACCCAATTCACCGTCGACACGTCCGGCCAACAATCCGCCACTGTTCTAACAACCAAACCAACTATCACTTCACCGACGGCTAATGCCTCCTACACCGGTACCGGCAGTGTCAATTTTAACTGGACGGCGGTGGCTGGAGCGGCTAAATACGCCGTTAATGTTTCCTGCAGTGATTGTTCAAATGACAATCCTTGGTGGAACATCGCCCAAACAGACGGCACAATATTCGGGCTACCCATTGATCAGTTTCCTTCTGGCTCTCATTCTTTTTCGGTTATGGTCACGCCCATTTCAAGCAGTGGAAAGGATGGGACCGCTTCTGACTATACATTATTCACCGTAACAAATGGTAGTAGCGAACAATCAACAACAAACGCCCCAACTCAACCCAGTTCTTCCTCTCAGTCGACGTTGCCTGGTCTGCTTACCTATGATCTCTATGAGACTCCGCCGGGAAAACAGATAGCTATGGATACTCAAGATATCACTCTGGCTCGTTACCGGTTAGTTGGTTCCTCGAATGAAGCGCTCCAAGTGAACAGCATATCATTCCAAGCCGGTAAATTGGCTGAAGGATTTATTCATTTTCATTTAGTCAACGACCAAACGAAACAAACATATGGCGACGACCTTACTATCACGGGGGGAAACAATTTAGGCTCGTGGACTGGACTTACTATCCCCGTAGCACAAAATGGCACTGTTTTTATAGATGTTGTTGCCGACGCAAACACTCTTAACTCCATCATTGCTAATAATTCATTCCCCACCGAAACAGCTTCAACCAATATTGCCGGGGCCTTGAGTATCACTTCCATCGATTATACCGGCGTCACTACACATGCCTCACATACTGCAATCGGAAACGCTGCGGGAAATATTTTCAGTCTCCTACAGACAACCCTGGCAGCCGGACAAGCGAGCGGCGTTGCCTACGCAACGGCGATTGCCGATGGAGCCACGGTCGGAGCCGCAACCTTTAGTGCGGGCACAAATGCCGATGCCTGTCTAAATTTTGTGGCGGTTTCCCCATCAGTCTCGGGCGGCACCTTCAAGGCGTCAAATTTGACTTTCCATCTTTTCGACATAAAAACTGGCCAAGACGTCGCGGTGAGTTCATTCCCAACATCGTTTTTCCCTGGTGGAACGACTAATCTTGAATTAAATATGAATGCCGCTGCCAATGGTTGTGCTGGCGGAGCCGGTTTAACAATTGCAAAAGGTACGAGCCATACTTTCTTAATTAAAGCCGACTTAGCTGATGCTGGATTTACCCCGGCAACGCTTGGAGTTCCTGCCCCATTCCAGACAGCGATAGCTGGTTGGGACTGGAGTGACGGCATCCGGACGCATATTCAAGCCGACTCTACATTTAATTTACCTATCTCAGGGCAAGTAATTCCATTGCAATGAGCCTTGGTATAAAATGAAATCTTCAAAACAAGAAATCCTGGGAAGCCCTATATATTATGTTTGGCAAACAAATTATTATAATTTTTAATTCAAATCAAAATTATGCCTGAAACAGCCCAACAAATAACTATCCCCGATGCCGAACAGCGAAAAATGCTCTTGCACCAAATCGGCAGCGAACGAGCCAGGCTTCTCGGTTTTATTCAGAGTAAATTGTCCGGTTCGACTCCTGGCGGTCTAATGGCAGAGGACGTTTTGCAACAAACGCTGTTAAATGCAACTGAAAACATCCACGCTTTCCGCGGGGAAGCGTCACTGTATACGTGGCTATGCAGTATTGCTCTCAATTTGATCAAGGAAGCAGCGCGCTCTGAACAAACACGCTCCGAACTGCATCAAACGAAAATTGATGCATCGCAGCCACCTCACCATGAATCCGCATTCAGTGATCCATTTTTGGGTGAACGTTTACAAAATGCTATCCAAAAACTTAAACCCGACCAGCAAAAAGTACTTAAGTTAAAACTCCAGGGCCATAGTGGGCAAGAGATTGCGGATGCACTTGGCCTAAAACTTGAGGCAGCTAAAACGAGGCTGCACCGGGCTAAACGCGATTTAGCGTCTATGCTTGCAGAAGAAGGTGTTCACGTTGATGAACTTTTTCAATGATATTTATTTACTAACATTTCTTTCTATGGCACTACAATATGTGAGTATTCGGGTACTGAATATGGAAGAGTCATTAAAATTTTATACCGAAGAGTTGGGGCTGAAAGTCATTGACAAGCACAGCTATATGCCAGGAGAAGAAGTCGTCAGTCTCCTGGATGAAGAAACGAAACAGCACCTGAATTTGATGTATTACTCCGAGGACTGTAAATTATATACTCCCTACAAGCTGGACGGCGTGGAGCTGGACCACCTGATGTTTGTCGTGCCCGACGCAAAAAAGAAATTTCAAGAGTTGGTGGCCAAGGGCGCGCCGGTCGCCTGGGATTTGGTGGAACGCGACACGCCGACGGGTAAAATGGCCATGGGCATGGTGAAGGATCCGAACGGCATCTGGATCGGCCTGCGCAGTCAGACGGATAATAAATAACAAAAAAGCCAGCGGAGTCTCGCCGCCCTTGGCTAAAAAACATCCTTCAATCAACTGGAGGTTCGACGTGAGATTGATATCGGCCTGAAAAAATGGTATTCTATTGACATGGAAACTATCATTGAGGTCACTCAATTATGCAAAAAATTCGGCGTTTTCACGGCGGTGGATAGTATTAATTTTTCTATTCAACGCGGTGAAATTTTTGCTTTTCTTGGTCCGAACGGTGCTGGGAAAAGCACAACAATTAAAATGCTAATTACCTTGCTGCGACCGACCAGTGGCCATGCCACTGTGGCGGGATATGACCTGACCCAAGAGGCGGCGGCCGTACGTAGGGCTATTGGCTACGTTCCACAGATGATCTCGGTCGATGGCACTCTCACGGCCTATGAAAACTTGATGCTGATGGCAAAACTCTATGAGGTGCCAAAAAAAGAACGCCATGGCCGCGTCATGGAAGTGCTGAATTTTTTAAAACTGAGCGAACATGCTCAGGCGCTTGTTAGGACTTTTTCAGGCGGCATGATCAGAAAAATGGAAGTGGGGCAGGCGATGCTTCACCGGCCACAGGTGCTCTTTCTGGACGAACCGACCACTGGACTTGATCCGGTCGCCCGTCAAAACGTCTGGCAACATCTAGTGGAACTGCGCGATCGTTTTGGCATTACAATTTTCTTTTCTACGCATTACATGGAAGAGGCCGAGTCAGTCAGCGATCGAGTGGCAATTATGAACCAAGGCCGGCTTGCCATTATCGGTACGGCCGCCGATTTGAAGGCAAAGACAGGCAGAACCGATGCCACCCTGGAAGATGCTTTTATTTTTTTTACGGGCAGTCAATTACAAACGGGGGGCAATTTCCGTGAAATTCAGCGGACGCGAAAAATCGAGCGACGACTCGGATGAACGATCGTTATGTTTTCATATTGCATAAATACCGCCACCAAAACCTACATCCTTGCGGAAATGGAAGTACGCAAACTTTTGCATGATCCGACTGAATTGATATCACGCGCGATTCAACCAATTTTGTGGCTCGGTATCTTCGGCGAAGCCCTCAGCAAAGTCCGCGCCATTCCGACCGAAGGGTTCAGTTACCT
>JAJYIJ010000043.1 GCA_021790135.1 bacterium
AATACAGCTCTAGACGTAATGATATAAAATTTTATAGCATTGAACGGAACCGTCTCGGCCTTCTTTTAATGTTCTACAAGTGGCCGACTCTCATTTTATTGCTCCCGATCGGAATTGTGTTCGAAATGGGAATGCTCCTCTTCGCCTTGCAGGGCGGTTGGTTCGGCACCAAGCTCAGGACGTACGGTTATTGGCTCCGGCCATCCTCTTGGCGCTTATGGCTTGGTAAAAGGGCACGCATTCAGCGCCTGCGAAAAATCAGCGATCGTCAGCTGCTCCATGGCACTGTCAATAGCGTTATTTTTAACGAAAAATCTGTCAATCATCCTTTGCTCCGATATGTTGGCAATCCCTTGCTGGCTGCCTATGGAACGCTGATTAAGTTTATTATTCTGTGGTGATATGAAAATCAAAAAAGCCATCTTAACTGGAGGAGGGAGAGCAACCAGACTGCGTCCAATCACGACAACGATCAATAAACATTTGATTCCCTTGGCGAACAAGCCGATGATTTTTCATGCCATCGAAAAAGCCGTTGTCGCCGGCATTCAAGAAATTTTTATCAACACGAACCCCGGTGAGACCCAGTTGCAGCAGGTCGTTGGCGATGGTGGTCACTGGGGTATCAGAATAACCTATTTCGAACAAACTGGCGGGCCGCAGGGAATCGCTCATGTCGTTAAATGCGCACAAAAATTTATCGGTCGCGATCCGTTCATGTTTTATCTATCTGACAACATTATCCTGGGGAGTATTGAGGGAATGTTCAAAAAATTTCTCGATGAAAAATTAGATTGCTTGCTTGCCTTTGCCAAAGTGCCTGACCCGGAGCGCTTCGGCGTACCGATTTTTTCGCCGACGGGCGAGCTACTTGATGTGGTTGAAAAACCGGCCGAGGCACCAAACAATTTTGCTCAAACTGGCATTTATCTCTATGGCCCGAACGTATTTTTTAAGGCCTTTGATCACATTAAAAAAAGTCAGCGTGGAGAATACGAAATTTCTGATATTCATTCCTATTTATTGAAAAATAATTTTAAAGTCGGCTGGGAAGAGGTGACTGGCTGGTGGAAAGACACGGGCAAACCCGAAGATTTGATTGCAACCAATAAATTACTTCTCGATGATATGCGCTCTGACGACAGTTGTTTTCAAATTCATGGCATTGTGCACGAAAACGCCAAAGTCGGCGAAAAAGTGCATTGTGGCGTGGGTAGTAGTATCGGCGAAAATGTCGTCATTAACGGACCGGTAATGATTGGCGAAAATTGTTCTTTGGAAGATTGTGTCGTTGGACCGCATGTGACTGTCGGCAGCGGCAGCACGATAAAAAAAGCGACTATTAAAGAATCAATTATTTTTAATAATTGCACTATTGACGCCTCCGTCGCTGTCCAGGGCAGTATTATTGGCGATCAGGCCACGATTCGCGGGGCCAGAGAAGAGGGCGGTCGTTTTATTTTAGGCGACCACACGTTGGTTGAAATTTAATCTCAAGGGGGATATATGCCTCGTCGCATTCTTTACCACGAAGATCCGCTTTTTGGAACATATTCGATCGAATATATTACAAAACCAGAGGAATGTGATCAGGTAAAACTGCTGCCAGTTGAGTTGCAGTATGTACTTCAGCATCATCCTGAGTATTGCGAGCGTTTGAAACAGATTTTACGGCATGGCAAGCAGGTAGGCGTACGTACGCTCGTGAAAACACCACCGCATATTTTAAGGGCAGTGCATGCCATTAGCACCTACAGCCAGGGGAATTTCATTCTAAATTGGCTGCCGAAATTGCTGCGCGAAAAACACTGGCCGGTTATTGCATCTTCCGACAGGGTAACAGCGGCGGCGGCCGGCATCAATCTCGATGGTGCGGTCACGGAAATTCTGGAGAACCATCTTCATTTTAAAGACATTATTTTTTTAAATGGAGAGCCAGGGAAGCTGGCATTTTCCGGACATGAACTGGCAGCGGAATTTTCCGCCCTTCTGCAGCCGCTGCAGGTTGATTATGCAATTTTTCGGTTGATCACTGATAATGCCGACGACCGTACGGAGGTGGCGCAAAATATTCTGAAGGCATTGCTCATCGTCGGTCCGATCGCCCACATTTTGGAAAAATTTGCCGCCGGTATCGGTAAAGTATTCGCGGCGTTCAGCGATGATTTGCTCGGTGAAGCGGCTGAACTTTCGGCCTTAAAAAGATCCGGTTTTGGTTGGAAAGAGTTGATGAAACGCTCCCGCATTTTGATTCCGGTTCTTTTGGCGGCAACAGCGGCCGCGTATTCAGTCGAATGGATTTTGAGTCAAGGTCATTGGTTCATCGGGGGTGTTGTGTATGGCCTGTCCGCAGTTGCCCTTTCATTAACGACCGCCATCCAGTCATTTTTTCTCTACCGCCGTCGACTGTCTGGACTTATTCAAGATGCGAAAATGCCCCAACTCTCAAGTTGGGGAATAACGAAATTATCTCTTAGACAAGATTTTACCAACCCTGCCCGCTTGGGGCTGTTGGCCGGTGCTGCCTGTGCCCCAATTTTTGGTGTGCTTGGCGCGTATCTTCATTGGATGCACAATGGGTGGGTGTTGGCTTTCATTGGTTCTACGGAATCAATCGTCGCTGGTTTGAGCGTCATATTTTCTGGCCGCATCAATGAGTGGCGTTTTCATCGTAAACTGCGGCGTTTGAGTCGCTCGGCAGGCGTATAACCGAACTTGAATCTTTCGAAGCAATAGCCAGTTCGGCGATTGTCTGATGAAGAAGGGGGTGGTGAAGGCTCGAGGCAATTTCTGCGAGCGGCACCAGAACAAAATTACGCTCGTGAAGACGTGGATGAGGAATGGAAAGGGTCGTAGAATTTAAAATTAGATCATCATACAATAAAATATCGAGATCAATCGTGCGCGGACCAAAACGTATGGTCCGGACGCGGCCAAGATTCTTTTCAATTTTTTTTAGCTCTTCTAAAAGTTTTTCTGGCGGAAGTTTAGTTTTGAGTTTTACCACTTGATTTAAAAAAAATGGCTGGTGTTGAAAACCAACCGGTTCTGTTTCGTAGAGGGAAGAAACGCGCTCAATCTCGCCAAGCCGAGAAAGTGCAGCTTGCGCTTTTTTTAAATTCTCGGTTCGTTCTCCCATGTTTGACCCTATGCCTATGTAAGCGATTGACATATTCTTTATATTGCCTGTCGCTACGCCCTATGGCCTAGTAATCTCAAATCCGACCCAGGCACCACCGCGTTTTTGCATGGGCTCAGGTTTTTCAACGTGGAGAAATACCCGCTCAATGGGGAATTCTTTTAAAAGAAGTGTGGCTGTTCGATTCGCTAGAGTTTCGAGGAGTTTGAATTCCATTTTTTCTAAAAAATTTTTGAGCAAATCATGCACGGCGCGATAGTCGATAGTCGCGGCAATGTCGTCAGTCTCAGCTGCTTTTTTTGTGTCAAAATATAATGTGACATCCACAATCACCGGTTGAGTTTCTTGTCGCTCTTCTGCCGTTATGCCGATGCGACAGTTGAAGTGGCATTGTTTAAGGATGCAGGCATCATTCATACGTTTTTCACCGCATCAACAACGGCTAAAGCTCGCCGGCAAGCTTTGACATCGTGCACCCGAACCATCTGGGCGCCGTGCATCGCTCCAATAACCACCGCGGCAATCGTTCCTTCCAAGCGTTCGGCGGCCGGCAGGCCTCCGGTTAGTGTCGCAATAAAAGATTTTCGAGATGGACCAATAAGCACCGGACAGCCAAGTTCGTTAAATTCGTTCAAGCGTTGTAGAATTGTCAAATTATGTTCTAAGGACTTGCCGAAACCGATTCCCGGATCAAGAATTATATTTTTAATTCCGAAGCTTTTGGCAGCCCTGAGGCGATCCTTAAAAAAGTCCTTAATTTCTTCGACAACGCCGCGCGGGTACTGTGGATCTTGTTGCATTATTTTTGGGGTGCCTTGCATGTGCATTATTACCACCGTGGCATTAAATTTAGCGGCTACGGTAAGCATTGCTTCACTCGTCAAACCAGTAATGTCATTAATAATTGTGGCACCTTTCTCGAGAGCCGCCTCTGCCACCTTGGGTTTATAGGTGTCGATTGAAATCTCAGCAGTAATCTCCTGATGTAATTTTTCAATAATTGGCAAAACGCGTCGTTTTTCTTCTTCTTCGCTCACCGGTTCAGAACCTGGGCGAGTACTCTCGCCACCGATATCGATGACGTCGGCGCCTTCAGCCACCAGTTTTTTAGCGTGTTGAACGGCTTTGTCGGGATCAAAAAATTCACCCCCATCAGAAAAGGAGTCCGGAGTCACGTTCACGATGCCCATGACGCGAGTTTTGTTTGCAGTCGTCACAGTAATTTAATTGCCTCCTTGCATTTGCTGGGTAAGTTGGCTGGCGCTTACGACGAGTACTCCCACTTGTGACTGGCCAATTTGGTAAAAGACCGACAGAGACAAGTTAGTTGAATTGTTTACACCAGAAACCCCAAGCGGTGGCTGGGTAGTATCGGCATTTTTTTCTAAAATTTGAAAGCCATTTTTTTGCAGCGAAGCTACAAAACTATCCAGATCGGCAGCAGTTAACTTACGCACAGCCTGAAATTCGAGAAGAAATCCCTCATTCGAATTTTGGGTTGAGATCACGTTACCCTTGCCGACCACGGCTTCTATGACTTGCTTTGCCAAAGCAGTCGCTGAGGCGGCATCAATATTGGAAGAGCCGGTGGCGGCAGGAGCCGGATTCGTTGCGGCCGGCTGAGAAGGAGGGGTGGCCGCGGGCGCGGCGGAGGGTGCACTCGCTCCAGTTTGGTTGGTGTTGGCAGCCGGTTGAGCGGCTGGTGTTGAACTGCCTGCGCCACATCCGGCGCCAAGGAGAAGAAGTGAAGTGCCGACAGCGGCCAAGCCGATGATCTTTTTATACATAGATACACATTAAAAATATGTGAATACTATATCATGCTTGGCTTACTTTGCCAACAGCTTCGCTGATTTTAGAATGGTATAGTATAATGTACTTAAGGACTTATTCCAGTGGACGTGAATGAGCTGCTGTACAACAAACATTCAAAAGAACATGGAAACTGAAGCATTTAAATTACTTTCCGATAAACGACTACTTGAAGCTGCTCAAAAAGGGAACAGCCTGGCTTTTGGCGTGCTTTATGATCGACACGCTCCGGCCTGCTATCGTCATATTTTGTTTCGTTCTGGCAGCCATGAATTGAGTGAGGATGTGGTTGGCCAGACTTTTTTGCGTATTTGGGACCATCTTCGAGCCGGTAAGAAGATCATTTTTTTCCGCGCATTCGTATTTCAAAGCGCGCGCAATATTTTCATTGATGAAACCCGTCGACGGTCGTTCAAAAATCTTTCTTTAGAAACACTGCTCGATTCGCAACCAACCCGCGAACCAAGATCAGATCAAAATATTTTTCAAGAAATTAAAAATGCTGACGATGCGGCGGCCCTGCAGAAGGCGCTAGCGTCACTCCCAGTTGAATACAATGAAATTATTACCCTCCGTTTTCTGGATGAATTTTCTATTAAGGAGATTGCCGAGGCCACCGGTAAGAAAAGTGGTGCTATTTACGTCTCATTGCATAGAGGGATACGTCTCTTGCGGCAGGCCCTGGTCGAGGCCGAACGCTCAGCCAGCGAGAAAACAAAAATATGATGGCATTAAACTTCAAAAAAGGGTTCGCGTCGGCGAAAAATATGCTCCTTGATGAGAAGGGGCTGTTGACGGCGCGTAAACGTTTGGTGGATTATATGGCCGGTCATAACTTTGCGCATTCTCAATTGGCGGAAGAGCCGCGAGGGTCTTTGACACTCTTTATCTCTAATCATAAATTTATGATGTCACTTGTCTTAATAATTTCGTTATTATTTGGCGGCGGGGGAGCGGTTTTAGCCGCGCAGAACAACGTGCCCGGCGACATTCTCTACCCCGTTAAAATAGCAACAGAAAACGTGGAACAGGCTCTGGCGACCTCGCCAGAACAAAAAGCGCAATTAAAAGCGGAGGCCGCGCAGCATCGCGCTGAAGAATTAGCGGTTTTGGCAAAACGCTCCACGTCAGTCGCGCCGACGGTTGTGGCCGATACGGCACAGCGTCTACAGCAGAGTTTACAGGAGGCCTATTCTTTGACTCAAAAGCTTCCTCCTGATCAAAAATTACAGGTTGCTGCAGCTGTTAATAGCGTAGTTTCAAGCACACTCGCTCAATTGACTCAAGCTTCCAGCTCCGTTACTTCGACAGAGGCCGTCATCGCGGCCGCGGTCCGCAGTGCGTTACAATCAGAATTGAATCTGTCGCAAAACGAACAATCAGCCGTTGAACAACAGCCTGCTCTCCAGGGATTGCGCGAACGTGCGCAAAATAAAATAAACGAGGTAACAAACAAAATCAATGAAGTGCGCAGTCAGTTAAATCGTTGGAATAACCAACTCTCGTTCGGTAGCCCTTCAAGTACGGTCAGCAGCAGCCTTGCCGAAGCAAATACACTTTTGACAAACGCCGCAACGAATTTGACTGACGCTTCAAGTAAATTTGCGTCGGCTGATTACAGTGGAGCGTTTATCAGTGCCAGCACGGCTCAACAGCTCGCAATCCAGGCACAGTTATCGCTGGAAACGCAGAAAAGCCAGGGTGAAGGAGAAAAAATGGGGCAGCAGGATCGTGGCCAAGGAAATGAAAAAGAAGGCGAGGGCAGCGCGACTTCAACTTCAGAATCATCTTCTACTCCAACCGGATCCGGTGAGCATGGGCAGACATCAGAACGCGAACATACTACAGAAATGGTGAGTAGCACCGAACACCAGACTGAACATCAAGGCAGCGACAACATGATGACCACGAGCAGTACGTCCAGCGAAGGAGAAGGTGGAGGCCAGCAATTGATGGATCAAGGCAATCAGCCGGCCATCATTCTCCCGGGCGATTCGGGTGGTCAACGGGCGGAAGACTTGCAGGATGGAGGTCGCGATAACCAATCCGAGGGACAAGATAATTAAAGTTTAGTTTCAGGCGATAAAGAACAACCTTGACGAGGTTGTTCTTTTTGTATTGGCCATGATTGAAAATTATATGTTATACTTACTTATATTATTTTACGCTCAAAGCCTAAATAAAAACTATGAAAAAAACAATTTTAGTTGGAGTAGTAGTTGCCGCCCTGTTGCTCTTTTCAGGCGCGGCAAAGGCCGATACAACGAACACGTTGATGGAGCCAGTGGCTAATCAAGCCACTCAAGGAGAAAGGTATGTTGGTTGCGGGATGTATGGCAATGGTTATGGATATGGTTTGGCGGAAGGAGGTGGTTTTATGGGGAATATGATGGGTTATGGTACCTACAATGGACTTTACAACAGCGCAAATTATAATGGCTATGGTATGATGGGCGGCTGGGGTGCGTATCCGAATGGGAACTACGCCTTTGAGTTGATTCTTATGGCGTTGTTTCTTATTTTGATTGTCATTTTAATTGTTTGGGCGATTAAATCTTTCGGCGGGCATGGTCGTTCTGGCGAGAGCGCTTTGGCTATTCTGAAAGAGCGCTACGCTAAAGGAGAAATTGATCACAAAGAATTTGAAGAAATGAAAAAAAATTTGCGTTAAGGCCGGGAACTGATATAAAACTAAAAAAGCGGCCACCTGGTCGCTTTTTTATCAGTCTCATAGTATAATCATTTTATATGCATGTTATCGGAATCATTTTAATTTTACTGGTGGTCGCTCTCTATGTCGGCTGGATTTACTTTACCAAAAAACAGACTGGTACTGCGGCTAAGCTAGAAAAGGGAGTACAGGAATTTGATATCATTGTCAAAGGAGTTTATAGCCCAAGCGTTCTCCACGCCACAGCCGGGTCACCAGTGCGTATTAATTTCTTGCGCCAGGAAGATACCGATTGTTCGCGTTTTGTTGTTTTTGATGATTTGCATATTCGCAAGGATTTACCCCGCGATCAAAAAGTGACGGTGGAATTCACGCCCCGCAAGGGTGTGTATGCATTTACTTGCGATATGGGGATGTATCAAGGCAAATTGATTGCTGATTAATATGGACCGTCCGACAAAAA
>JAJYIJ010000044.1 GCA_021790135.1 bacterium
GGTATGGAGCTATAGATTTTTTTCTAAAAAAACAAATAAGCTAGGTGAATTTGAGTATCTTGGTCTGAGTGTATTTTGGGGGATGGTAACACTGGCGGTTTTCGGATCTTTCGCCTCTCTTTTGCATTTTGACATCAAATCTTTTCTATCTAATCCCTATGCCGTGGGATTTAATTTAGCGATTCTGGCGCCCATATTAGGATTTTTCGGGGCACGTATAATTAAGGACATAAAGAAAACTAAATTATTTTTTCGACTAAAGAAGAGGATAATGGATTAAAGTTTAATGTTCGCAGTTATTTTTATTCTTCTTTTGAAATCAAATTCCATCTACAAAGATGGATCTTTAATTTTTGAAAAGGAGCCCACTATTTGACAGTGAACATTCGTTCACATATACTACTATCCTACTCTTACCCCTCCAATTATGCAATCCCCCAAACACACGCTTGCCATCGCCCGTTTCTTCCGCCAGCATAAACGCTTGCCTTCGTATCGGGAAATGCTGACCCTCACCGGCTTCAAATCCACCAATGCCGTCTACCGTCTCGTCGGTCGTTTGGTTGAGCTTGGCTTTTTAAGCAAGGATAAAAACAGCAAGTTCGCCCCTGGCCCTCATCTGCTCGGCGTTTCGGTTCTCGGCACTGTCGAAGCTGGCTGGCCCTCGCCAGCCGAAGAAGAGCTGGTCGACACCCTCACTCTTGATGACTGGCTCATCCATAACCGCGAAGCCACATTCATGCTCAAAGTGTCCGGCGACTCCATGATCGAAGCCGGTATCCGGCCAGGGGACATGCTCCTGGTCGAACGCGGCCGGACACCCCGGAGCGGAGATATTATCGTGGCGGAGGTGGACAAGCACTGGACGCTCAAATACTACGAGAGGCACGGCGGCCGAGTCGTCCTCATGCCCGCCAACAAGAAGTACAAACCCATTCTGCCTCAGGAAGAATTAAACATCGCCGCTGTCGTCACCGCCGTTATTCGTAAGTACCATTCATGAAGCCGTTAAGCTTACAATCTTACCTTTTTCCTCGCGCCGTCTTACACATAGACGGCGATGCTTTCTTTGCCGCCTGCGAACAAGCCAGAAACCCGAGTCTGAGAGGCAAGCCCGTCGTCACGGGCAAAGAACGCGGCATTGCCGCCTCCATGAGCTACGAAGCCAAAGCCAAGGGCGTCACCAGGGCCATGCCAATTTGGGAAATACGGAAAATCTGCCCCAACGTTATTTATCTGCCGTCAGATTATGAAACGTACAGTCTCCTTTCCAGACGTTTCTATGACATTGTCCGTCGCTTCACGCCGGACGTGGAAGAATATGGCATTGATGAATGTTTTGCCGACATCACCGGCTGGGACAAGCCGTTCCAAGCCGACTATGTTGACCTGGCGCTCAAACTCCAAGACACGCTCAAAAAGGAACTCGGTTTTACTTTCTCCATCGGTCTGGCCCCGAACAAAGTCTTGGCCAAGCTTGGTTCCAAATGGAAAAAGCCCTATGGCTTCACCGCCATTCCGTTCACCAACATCAAAGACTATTTAAACATACCGGCAGACAAGATTTGGGGCATCGGCACCCAAACCACGGCCAAGCTCAATCGCTCTGGCATTACGACTGCTTTTCAATTTGTGAACGCCAAGCGTGACTGGGTAAAACTTGCCTTTGCCCGTCCCATCTATGACCTCTGGAAAGAATTAAACGGCGAACAGATCATGCCCCTCTTCGAAGAAGAGAAAACTGAGTACGGTTCCATCCAGAAGTTCAAAACGTTTACGCCGCCCTCCCGCGATCCAGCCTTTATCTTCGCTCAGCTATCCAAGAACGTGGAGAATGCCTGCATCAAGCTCCGGCGCTACAACCAGGCGACCATGAAAGCCGTTATTATTCTCCGCACTCAAGCCTTTGACCACAGCGTTCGGGAGGTGCTCTTTGAGCGGCCAACCAACCTGCCGCCGGAAATGCTGCCGCGCCTTCATGAAGCCTTTGTGAAGATGCTCCGGCTGAACACCCTCTACCGGGCCACCGGCATTGTGACCTATGATCTCGTTCCCATGCTCATCCAGCCGGATTTATTCCAAAGCACCAAACGCGCCGAGAAATTCCAAAAGGTCTATGCCTCGACCGACAAGGCCGCCGCCAAGTATGGCAAACACACGCTCTTTCTTGGCACGAGCTGGCAGGCGCACCAGTTTGGCGCTCACTTGAACGAACGGGGTGATGATCCGAAGCGGAAGCACGAATTATTCTTAGGGGAAACGAAAAGAAAACGGCTTGGGATTCCGATGCTCTTGGGGGAGGGGATATGAGTTAAAAAACAGACGTTTAGTCTGTTGATTTTCTCTGTAGCCCCAACGGGAATCGAACCCGTATTACCACATTGAAAGCGTGGTGTCCTAGCCATTAGACGATGGGGCCAAGTTTGAAATCGACATCGATTTCTTCTCCATCAGTATATACTTTTTAAGCAAAAAGTCAAGATAATGTAAGGCGGATTGCCAAAATTTCTTACTGTTTGAGCCGGACAACGTTGCCTTTTATTAAAATAAAACCTTCTTTGCTTAGGGCAGCAATATTTTTTAAAACAGTATCAGAAGGGCGATTTATTTTTTGCGCTATTTGCGTGATTGAACATGAGCGGCGGGTAAGCAGTCTCAAAATAAGGCCGCGCACTTGGCGGTTTGAGCCTTCAAAGCGCGATTGTCGAGAGTGGTGTGCGCTTCGGCCTGCCGGATTTTTAAATTCTTTTTTTAACATCGTGCCGTAGTCCATGAGAGCGTTGTACCAACGGCGTGGATTGTGCTGGTCAAGTGTTTTTTCAACCAGCGGCCAGAGTTTATGGTCAGTCACGTTCTTTTTATGTGGAAAGAAAAAATGGATAAAAACCGCGCGGACATTTGTCTCGATAAAAACTTCTGGTCGATTAAAAGCATAAACAAGAATTGAGCGTGCCGTGGCTGGGCCAACGCCAGGCAATTCCTCAAGCTGTGACAGAATATCAGGTAATTTTCCCTGATATTTTTTTATCACGACGTCAGCACATTTTTTAAGCGCCAAGGCACGACGATTGTAACCGAGGCCGCTCCATAGCCGCAGCACGTCGGCGATCGGGGCGCGCGCAAGAGCACGAAACGAAGGGAAACGTTTTACAAACGTCAAGAATTTTGGCGTCACCCGATCAGCCTGTGTTTGTTGAAGCATGATTTCAGAAACAAGCACAGAGTAGGGGGTTGGGTGCTTTCGCCAAGGGAGCGGGCGCGCATTTTTTTTTATAGTAATCAAGAATTATTTTTTGAAACTGTTTTGTCGATAGCATAGCAACCGTCAGTATAGCAGATTGACAAAACTAAAACAGCGCTGGGGATAGAATTGCCTATTTTCTTAGGAAATGTTATACTAATTGCTGGTTAAGTAACCTATTTATTCTTAAGCCTATACAAACGTATGGCAGGTATGACCAAGTCAGCGATGCTGGCTGCGCTCGCCGAGAAAACCGGCATGAGCAAAAAAGATGTGGGAGGGTTTTTAGACGCTGTTGTCGAGATGGCGTATAAAGAAGTTAAGAAAAATGGTGTATTCACTTTGCCGGGCCTCGGCAAATTAGTGAAAGTGCACCGCGCTGCTCGCCAGGGCCGCAACCCAGCCACGGGAGAAACCATCCAAATTCCCGCCAAGACCGTGGTGAAGTTCCGTGTTGCCAAGGCTGCCAAAGAAGCCGTGCTCTAAAATTCGTTCACGACAATAAAAAAAAGGCCAGTTTTACTGGCCTTTTGTAATATTCTTACTTAGGATTTGAGCGCGTCCTTAAGCGCTTTGCCGGCTTTGAATTTCGGGACTTTGACCGCTGGAATCTGAATTTTTTCTGAAGGATTCTGCGGGTTGACGCCGGTTCTGGCGGCGCGCTGTTTGGCGCTGAAGGCACCAAAGCCTGTCAAAACGACTTCGCCACCTTTTTTAATGGTGTCGGTGACGAGCTCGACGAAAGCGTTGAGCATATCCTCGGATTCACGCTTGGAAACATTTAATTTTTCGGCCATGGCTTGGGCCAATTCGGCTTTATTCATAGACGTATATAAATTAATGAATTAAAGATTAGAAGAGGTGGACGTCTTTAGTATAGCATTTTTGAATTCTCTCGGCTATGATTAGCCAAATTAGTTTATCCACAGTCTATTTTGCGTACTCAACGACGCGCGTTTCGCGAATAACCGACACACGGATCTCACCCGGATACTTTAATTCTTGCTCAATTTTGTGGGCGATATCTTTTGCTAGTTGAAAGGCGGAATAATCATCCACTTCATTTGGTCTGACGAAGATGCGCACTTCGCGGCCAGCTTGGATAGCGTACACTTTTTCAATGCCGTTGAAACCGGAGGCCGTACGCTCCAAATCTTCGAGGCGGGTGATGTATTGTTCATAGCTGTCACGGCGCGCTCCGACCCGAGCGGCTGACACCGCGTCGGCGGCCTTGGCTACGGAAGAGTAGATGTTATATGGCTTATCGTTGTGGTGTGTTAAGGCTGCTTGGCAAATGTCTTCATCCATGTTGAATTTTTTCAGAATCATGTGACCAATTTCCGGATGGGATCCTTGCGTTTCGTGGTCAACTGATTTGCCGATATCGTGGAAGAAGCCGCATTTTTTGGCGAGCACCGCGTCCATGCCGAGCTCGGCAGCGATGAGGCCGGCCACATAGCCAACTTCCATCGAATGATTCAGAACGTTCTGACCGTAACTTGTGCGATATTTTAAACGTCCGACAATGTTCACCAGTTTTGGATCAATACCGGTGATACCCATTTTATATAAGGCTTCTTCTCCCGCGCGTTTGATTTCTAAGGCCAGATCTTGTTTGGCCTTTTCCACGAACTCCTCAATGCGGGCTGGTTGAATGCGGCCATCTTGGATCAGTTTTTCAATGGCGATTTTGGCAATCTGACGGCGGATGGTGGAGAAACCGGAAACGATAATCGAGTCGGGCGTGTCGTCGATGACGATTTCACAACCCGTTAATTTTTCAATTGTTTTAATGTTGCGGCCCTCTTTGCCGATGATTCGTCCCTTCATTTCTTCGGAAGGAATATTGACGATGCTGGAAGTATTTTCGGCGGCGTGCGATGAAGCGCAGCGCTGAATAGCGTCCACCACAATCGTGCGCGCTTTTTCTTCAAACACTTCGCTTGATTCTTTTTCTAATTTGATGATGCGTCCGAGCAAATCATTTTTGCTCGTCTCTTCGATTTTTTGGAGGAGCGCATTCTTCGCTTCGTCGCGTGTCAGGCTGGCGACTTCTTGCAATTTGGCAATGTGCTGTTCGCGGATTTGTTCCACTTCTTGTTTGATTTGTTGAACGCGTTCGGCTTTTTTGACCAGCTCAGCCTGTTTGTCTTGGAACTCGAGCAGTTTTTGGTCGAACATATTTTCGCGTTTCTCCAGACGCTGTTTTTCCGCGTGGACATCTTGGCGCATGCGCTGTTCCTCTTTTTTAACTTCGTCCAAAGCATGTACCGCCTTTTCCTTGGCTTCCAAGATCATGCTTTGTTGCTTGTTTTTGGCCTCGGTTAAAATTTGTTCGGCTTTAGCCTCGAACGAATTAGCCCGGGCTTGGGCGATTTGCTTGCGCAAGAAGTAACCAATGGCCACTCCAAGGGCAAGGCCGACAATCGCTACGACTACCCCAATAAGTATACCCATACTATTAAAAAATCCTCAAAATTGAGGACATATCTGCCGGCTTTGGTAAGAAGATGCTATCAATAACAAAACAACGCCGTGGTTAGACGGTTTCTTTCGCCTCAAAGGGCGTCGAAGTGCGTTGAAAAGTTAGTGACATAAGGAAATTTCTGCTGAAACAAGCCAAAACTTTCTCTTCTTACGATTCACAGATACTGTCCGCAATCATTAATTATGGAATAATACTATCACATCAAAAAAGCTCTGTCAATAAATGTGTTACTGACGTTTTTCAGTGCCGTCGGGTTCGATAATTACTATCCCTCTTCTGTTGTCGTCGTCGCTATCAGGGTTGTCTCTTGGTGGACGGTCATCTTCCTCGGGAGGGTATTCCGGAATTTCAATGCGCGGGCGCTGGTCGTCCTTTTCGCGGCGTTTTCTTTCTTCTTCTTCTTTTATATGTTCAATAATATGTGGATCAAGAATGGCCTGCCTATCTAGTGGCTTTGGCATAACAAAATAATAAAAATTAAGTAAAGCTATAATTAATGGTATCGGCAATAAACCGCTCTGTCAACTGAATATTACACGGTAGTAAATTTGTCTGTAGTCTCCGCCTGATCTAGCGAAAAGTGTCCAATTCGTGTGCGGCATAAAGTTTCACAATAGCCGCCTGTCCCTAATTTTTCTCCAATATCCTTTGCCAGCGTGCGAATGTAGGTGCCAGCGCTGCAGGTAACCTTGATTTTTAAAAGCGGCCAGGCGTACTCCAGTAATTTTAAATCATATATTTCAATTTTTTCGGGTTGGCGTTCGATGATTTTTCCTTGCCGGGCCAGTTTGTAGAGTCGAACGCCGCCAATACTTTTGGCTGAGTACATGGGCGGTGTTTGCAATTGTTTGCCTAAAAATAATTTCAATGTATTTTCTATTTCTGTTCTCTCCGGTATATTTTGTTTTTTCCCATAGTCAGTGATTGTGCCGGTGACATCGTCGGTATCGCTCACATCCCCGAGGTGGATCGTCGCGACGTAGGTTTTCGGCAAATTTTTAAATTCATCCAGCCGCTTGGTTGCCTCGCGGCCGACGCCGACAATCAAAAGACCAGTCGCAAACGGATCGAGCGTACCGGCGTGCCCCACCTTGATATTTTTTTGTCCCGTTGTGACCCGAACTTTCTGGCGAATTTTTGCCACCACATCAAAACTCGTCCACCCGGCGGGTTTGTTGATGAGAAAAAATCCAGGCGGCAAGGTTATCATAATGCTTTTTATAGTACTATGGGGTCTATATGATTGACAAGCTGGCGGTTGACCATTAATCTATGAGCAATGCGCGAATCTTTCGCGCTTGGAGGCCAAGATGGGCGCCAGCCCAAACATCCGGAAGGCAACGATGATCGCCGCGATCGTGGTGGCCGCTGTGCTAACAGTGGCCTGCTACTGCACCTGGCGGGAATTGCGGCTGGGTGTGGTCGGAACGGTACTCATGGCGGTGTACTATATCGCCGCCGAGTGCATACCTGGCGTCGTGTTCTACTCTCATCTTTCGCGACCGCGAGAGTGAGAGTGCACAAGGGGGGAACGGGGTCGCAACTGGCGGCCCCTACCTTCTCACTGATTCAAAAAATTCTGAGTTAGTGAGAAAAAAATCAGCCTGCCTGGCTGGTTTTTATTTTTCTATCCACAAATACCCTTGACTTTTTTGCCAGAAGTGAGTAGAATGGTACATTCCTTGGAGAGTAATCTGGGGAATTAAATTGTTCTTTAACAGTAGGTTGGATTGAGATTGTGTACGACACTTTGTCGAGAATTGGATAATTCTCAACGGTAGTGTCGTGCAAGTTTCTTCAACCCCTCACCCACCAAGAGTGGCGTGAGTTTCTCAGAAGTGAGGCGAAAGATGGCGATCGTCGGTCAGTACATGCGGTATGTCGGGCTCGTACCCCCCAATGGGGCGTCGTTCGCAGACCAGGCGCTGACGAACTACGTCGGCGCCATGCTCATCACGATGACGTTCCCGGTTTTTCTCGCCGGATTCGTCATCTTCGCGTCCGTCAGCGTGTTCCGGCCGATCCAGGTCGGCTGAGCCGCTTCTTTGTGCCACTGACCCTGGCACAGTCACAACTTCCTACCCCTCACCAGGGAGGCAATTGCAAGAGGGGACCGAGGCTTCGGGTCAAAGCCTCACGTTCCTAGTGTTTTGAAGGAGTTCAAAATAGTAGGAAGAAAAAAACCGAGATTCAATCAAAGCTCGGTTTTTTGTTGTAAATTGAATTATCTTGACGCATTCGAAACCA
>JAJYIJ010000045.1 GCA_021790135.1 bacterium
TTGTATTGCTGCGTTTGAACCTCGTTCTCGGTCTGGCAGCTGCCGGCTGGATTTTGCTTTTTACGATCACCAATTGGATTTTCGCGACATACAAAATCAAATTTGACGTCCAACGCAGCGCGGCCGGAACTAAATCGACCGCCCATCTGGCCGATACGGTCACCAATAACAATAATGTCAAACTGTTTGTTGGTTATGCCCGCGAACTGGCGTCGTTCGGCAAACTTGTGGAAGAAGTCAGGAAACTGCGACGTTTCACCTGGAATTTGGATAATGTATTCGAGGGCATCCAGGGTGGACTCGCAGCAACGATTAACATTCTTCTGCTCTACATCGCGATCCGCCTGTGGGTCGTGCATAAGCTGACTATTGGTGACTTTGTACTGCTCCAAGCCTACGTGATGACGCTTGTTAATTCGGTTTGGAATTTTGGCAAATTGCTTCGCGGCATGTATACCGACTTAGCTGATGCCAACGAAATGACGGACATATTGGAGACGCCCCATGAAATTCAAGATGTAACGCACGCCCCAAAGTTGGTGGTAACGGGCGGAAAAATTCCGTTTTCACATGTGGATTTCCATTATCACGCCACACGGAAGATTTTTTCTGATTTTAATTTAGAAATACAAAGCCACGAAAAAGTAGCACTTGTCGGCCCGTCCGGCGCCGGCAAGTCAACTGTGGTAAAATTGCTTCTGCGGATGCACGATATTGCCGGCGGCAAAATTAGTATCGACGGTCAACAAATTGATCGCGTGACGCAAGAGAGTTTGTGGCAAAATATCAGCCTCGTTCCGCAAGATCCGATTTTATTTCACCGCAGTTTGATGGAGAATATTCGCTATGGTAAACCGGAAGCCAGCGACGATGAAGTAATTGCGGCCAGCAAGCTTGCCCACTGCCACGAATTTATTACCGAATTTCCTGAAGGCTATGGCACCTACGTCGGCGAACGCGGGGTCAAACTTTCCGGTGGCGAACGACAACGGGTTGCTATCGCGCGCGCGATTCTCCGCAACGCGCCGATTCTTGTACTTGACGAGGCCACCTCGAGCCTTGATTCCGAGTCTGAGCACCTCATCCAAGACGCCCTGAATGTTTTAATGCAAAATAAAACCGTGATTGTCATTGCTCACCGTCTTTCCACGATTATGCGCATGGATAGAATTATGGTAATTAACCACGGTCGTGTCGTGGAGGAGGGGACGCATGATAGTTTATTACGAAACGCAAATAGCCTCTATAAACAATTATGGACGCTCCAAGCCGGTGGTTTTCTTCCCAGCCAACCCGCCGAAACTGACCTGCCGGAAAAATTGAATGCCTTGGATAAAAAAACTGATCTGGTTGAAAACGTTCTGTCCGAACAAACGTCGAGCGAAGAACCGGAAACAAAAAATCCTCCGGCGATTGCTTAAATAGCTATGGCATCACGCACCCAAGAATTGATGAAAATCTTAGAAAATGAGCCGGCCTATCGTCTTAAACAAATCGAAAAGGCCTGGTTCGACGTCGGCATCAACTCATATGATGAGATTACGACACTGCCCAAGGACCTGCGAGAAAAATTAAAACAGTTTCCGTGGTTAAGTTTGGAAGTGCATACTGAGCTCAAAAGCAGAGAGGACAATACCAGAAAATTTTTGTTCAAACTTGCCGATGACAACCTGATTGAAATGGTTTTAATGGGACGCAAAAACCTCAAAGAAGGAGCCACCGACGAATCACCTGATCGCTACACCATCTGTATATCTTCCCAGGCCGGCTGCCCCATGAAATGTCTTTTCTGTGCCACCGGCAAAGGCGGCTTCAAACGGCACCTCTCGGCTGAAGAAATTATTGATCAATATCGCTTTGCTGCACGGATTCTTGCCAAAGAAAATAATCGCGTCGCCAACATCGTCATGATGGGCCAGGGAGAACCGCTTTTGAATTATGACAATGTCAAACGCGCTCTTAACGTTATCTTGGCCAACACCGATCTCGGCGAAACAAAAATTACAGTTTCCACCGCTGGCGTGCCGCACGCCATGGAGAAACTTTTAACCGATGATGATTTTCCACCGGTTCGTTGGGCCCTGTCGCTCCATAGCGCCATTGAAGAATCACGCCACGCTATCATGCCCAGCCACAAAAAAGGCTTTCTTGATTGGCTGGTCGATTGGGCTAAGAGATACCGCGAAAAATTTCCCAGTCGCACGCACTATATTGGCTTTGAATATATCATGCTCTCCGGCACCAATGACGACGAGAGGCATCTCCAAGCGCTAATTAAACTCTGCAAAAAGATGCCCTACTTTCGTGTGAATCTCATTCCGTACAATAAAATTTCTGACCCGGCCGACCCAACGCCGGAAATTGCTCTGCCTGAAGATCCAGGATTTAAAGTATTTGAACGCACCCCACCGGAACTCATCGAACATTGGCACGAATCGCTCATGGCCGCTGGTTTCACGTCAACTATTCGTTATTCGCAAGGCCAGGATATTGCCGCTGCTTGTGGGCAACTCCGAAATAAGATAAAGTAAGTGAAGAAATTTTTAAACTATGCCATCCGTGCCAAATTGCTTCTATCGCGTCAGTGTTAAAGCCCTTATTCTGGATGAGCAAAAAAGATTTTTGCTGTCTCTTGTAGAGAAAGGCACTTGGGAACTACCAGGCGGTGGGCTTGACTTTGGGGAAGAACCCCACGAAGGTTTAAAACGCGAACTTAACGAAGAAATGGGGCTCGAAGTTATAAGCATCGAAGACCAGCCATCATATGTAGTCACGGCTTTTGTTGCAAAACAAAACATTTGGAAAGCGAATGTAGTTTATCAGACAACCGTTAAAAATTTGAACTTTAGGCCTTCTGATGAATGTGTTAAACTGCGATTTTTTACTAAAAAAGAAGCTCTCAAAGAAAAATTAAATCTTGGGGTAAAAAAATTCGTCAAAGCATACGATCCGAAAAATCACTAACCGCCTAATCCGGGCACCCTGTTTGAATCACGCCAGGTGCGGTGCAGGAATGGAGAAAAACTGACTAAAACTTAAAACTATCAGTTGGCTCTCCCTTTCAAATTATTCTTGTAAATCCCTTCATTCTACGCTATAATAAGCACCTGAATCGGTACTTTTTGTTTAAGACAGAGATTCTTCGCTCCGCTCAGAATGACAGTAAAATATGCCCAAATATCCTCTCAATAAAGCTCAAAAAGAGGCCGTGGAATACACCCAAGGCCCACTTTTGATCGTCGCCGGAGCGGGAACTGGTAAAACCACGGTAATTACCGAAAAAATCTGTTATCTTCTCGAGAATAACCTCGCCAAACCGGAAGAAATTCTAGCCTTAGCCTTCAACGATAAAGCTACTGAGGAAATCCAGACGCGCGTTGATGATCTTATCAATACCAGCTACACCGAAATAACTATTGCAACTTTTCACAGCTTCGGTCAGAGGCTGCTTGAGCGTCACGGTATTGATATTGGGCTTTCCAATCAATTTGAACGGCTCACGGAAACAGCAGCCTGGATGCTGGTACGAAAAAATTTAGAAAAATTTAATCTTGATTACTATCGGCCGATTGGCAACCCAAACAAACACATCCACGAACTCTTGAAACACTTTTCCAAATGTAAAGATGAGCTCATTTCACCAAAAGAGTATTTAGAATATGCCGAAGGGGAGAGCAAGAACAATGGCACCGCTAATCTAGAGGATGCTGGCCGGCTCCAAGAAATCGCCAATGCCTACCACACCTACAATCAGCTCCTCCTCGACAGTGCCCATCTCGACTTTGGCGATCTTATATACTACGCCAATAAACTGTTTGAAACCAGACCAAACATCCTGGCGGAGTATCAAAAAAAATACAAATATATTCTTGTTGATGAATTTCAGGATGTCAATTGGGCCCAATATAATTTAGTCCGGATGCTCGCCGATGGCACAAGCCAGCTCACGGTCGTCGGGGATGACGACCAGAGTATTTATGCCTTTCGCGGAGCGAGCGTCTCCAACATTTTGCGCTTCAAAGACGACTTTCCTAAGGCCAAAGAAATTGTTTTAAACGAAAATTACCGTTCAAATCAAGAAATTCTGGACAAGGCCTATGAGTCCATTCAAAACAACAACCCCGATCGTTTGGAGGTAAAATTAAAAATTGATAAAAGATTAAAGGCAGCAAAATCATCTCTTGTCATTCTGAACGAAGCAAAGCGCAGTGAAGAATCTCTGTCCAAGTCGCCAAACAAACAGAGATCCTTCGCTTCCGCACAGGATGACAAGTGCGTCGCGCATCTCCACGTTGCCACTCTCGAAGACGAGGTCAAAGCCGTCGTCGACGAGATCAATCGCCTTAAAAAAATCGACGAGGAAGCCACCTGGGATGACTTTGCCATTCTTGTCCGCGCCAACAATCAGGCGGAGCCATTTTCAGCCGGGCTGGAGAGTCGAGGTATTCCCTATGAATTTTTGGCCGCGAATGGTCTCTACCGCCAGCCGGTGGTACTTGATTGCATTAATTATTTTAAACTGGTCACTGACCACAACGACAGCATTGCCATTTTCCGCCTGCTTCGTTTACCATTTCTGAATTTTAGCGAAAATGATCTGCAACGCTTCACCAGCTTCGCCAAACGAAAAGCCTACACCTATTACGAGGCCCTCAAACGTTCCCGCGAATTCGGCTTGTCCGAGGAAAGCGTCACCGCCTGTGAAAAAATTATTACGCTCATTCATGATGGGTTGAAAGAATCTCGCTTTTTGAAACCGACCATACTTTTATATCACTTTCTCGAAAAAAGTGGCTATCTTAACTTTTTAAAACAACAAGAAGAAGCCGGTAATGCAACAATTATTCGCCAGAACTATCATTTGAAACAATTTTTTGATTATCTTGAATCATTTGAAAAAATAATGCCGGATGCGCACATCGCAAATTTTATGGAAGAATTTTCCGCCGTTCAAGAATCTGGCGATCGAGGAAAACTCTTTGACGTTGGCGACACGCCCGACTCGGTGAATATTCTAACGATACACGCTGCCAAGGGATTGGAATATAAATATGTCTGGATTGTCAATTTAGTCGAGGAACGTTTTCCCACTCGCAGCCGGGGCGATGGCATTGAAATTCCTCTTTCTTTGGTAAAGGAACAGCTGCCGGAAGGGGACAGTCACTACGAAGAAGAACGCCGCCTTTTTTATGTGGCCATGACCCGCGCCAAAGAACGCCTGTATTTTACGAGTGCCTCCAATTATGGCGGCGTCCGAGCTAAAAAAATCAGCCGATTTCTAGCTGAACTCGGTTATCAAGCTGAGGCAAGCGAATCAATCAAAGCCAAGCTTTCCGAAAAACATCCTGCCAAAGCAGAAGAAAAAAAAGAGATCGTTTATGAGTTGCCGAAGACCTTTTCTTTTTCCCAGATCCAGATGTATGACGATTGTCCCTATCGCTACAAACTCAAACACGTTTTACAACTGCCGACCAAAGGCAGCCACTACTTTAGTTTTGGAACCAGCATCCACAACACGCTGCAGGTCTTTTACCAAAAAATTCAGGAGATGAACAGCGTCAGTCAAGGTTCATTATTTGATGTTCCACAAGCCACTAAGAAGCAGAGCAATTCCACCATTAAAGTCCCTTCATTCGAAGAGCTTCTCCTCATCTATGAAAACAAATGGATAGACGATTGGTACCAAAGTGCCAAACAAAAATCCGACTATTATGAAAAGGGTAAAAAGTTACTTCACACTTTTTACCGTGCGCAGGGAAATAAGTGGACCATTCCAAGTTTTTTGGAGAGTCCTTTCAAAATTAAAATTGGCGACTATATTTTACGCGGCAAAATCGATCGTATTGATAAGTTGCCAGATGGAACTCTTGAAATTATTGACTACAAGACGGGAAAATCGAAGGAAAAACTTTCGTCCGACGACAAAAAACAGCTTCTTATTTACCAAATAGTCGTGGAACAACTTCCGGAATATAAAAATCTGGGCAAGCCAAGTCAACTCACCTATTACTATTTAGAAGATAATTTGCGCACCCCATTTATTGGCGAAACGAAAGACTTAGAAAAAATGCAGGAAAATATTACCGAGACACTGCAGAAAATTAAAAGCCAAAAATTTGTTGCCACCCCCAGCCAGTTTGTTTGTGAGCATTGTGATTTTCGTGATATTTGTCAATTCCGGGTTTAATATGATGGACTCTTTAAGAAAAATTCTAGCTCAAAAAAATCCAACGCCCCTTGTGCGTGGTGTCCAAGCCGCGACTATAATTGAAGAAACCGATCGTATATTGGCGAACATCTTTGGCGCGAGTATTAAAGAAGTGGCCAATGCTTCTTATATTAAAAACGGAACGCTGGCCATTACCTGCGCCAGCTCCGTGGCCGCCCAAGAAATAAAGCTTCACGAGGCCGATATTCTTCGTCAGCTCCATCAAAAAATGTCTAGCCTTATAGTCAAAAAAGTGCGCTACATAGCCTAAAAATGAAGTATCGTGGCGCTCAACCGGTGTGGCTTGTCAAAACGGTTTAAATGCAGTAAGATAGGGTAATCTTATGACCCTGCGCCAATATCTTATCTTAATGACGATTGGGACACTTCTTTGTTGGGTGGCCTGGATTTTTATTATCTTCGAAACCAGCCCCTACGACGCCAGCATGTTGGCATTGCTCTTCTTCTACTTTAGCTTGTTTTTAGCAATTGTGGGCACTTTTTCCGTCTTGGGTTTTCTTATCCGTCGAAGAATAATCAAAAATGACGACATCGTTTTTCGACATGTCCGCCATACGTTCCGTCAAAGCATTATAATTGCATCTCTTATCATCATCACTTTAATTTTGTTGTCGCAAAATTTACTTGCCTGGTGGAACGCCGGACTACTCATTTTACTATTTTTGTTTATTGAGGGGGTAGTTTTCACCAACCGCAAATACAGCAACGGAGAGTATGTTCGATAATTTTCTTGGGCGATTCAGAAAAGAGCTCGGCATCGATCTGGGGACCGCCAATACCCTTGTTTATGTCAAAGGCCGAGGCGTAATCATCAACGAACCAAGCGTCGTGGCAGTTAACACTCGTACCGACCAAATATTAGCAGTCGGCCACGAGGCGAAAGACATGCTTGGCAAAACCCCGCCGCATATTGTGACGACACGCCCTTTAACGAATGGAATCATCTCGGATTTTGAGGTAGCCGAAAAAATGTTGCGATACTTCATCGACAAAGTGTATGAAGACAGTTCGCTTAACTTTCTTTCCCGCCCCAAAGTCGTTATCGGCGCGCCCGTGGACATTACCGAAGTCGAACGTCGAGCCATTGGCGATGCCGTATTGAACGCCGGTGCTCGCGAAGTTTGGATCGTTGAGGAACCAATGGCCGCCGCCATCGGCTCGCGTTTACCGGTTCGTGAACCAATCGGAAACCTCATTGTCGAAATGGGTGGCGGCACTTGTGAAATTGCGGTTATCTCTTTGGGCGGAATTAGCACGCGAAAATCAATCAAAATAGCCGGCGACGAGCTGAATCGTAATATTGTCCAATATGCTCGAGAAGTTTTTAATCTGCTTCTCGGCGAACGACAGGCTGAAGAAATTAAAATTAAAATTGGTTCTGCTGTTGAGCTGAATGAATCAATGGAGTTTCCCATGCGCGGTCGCGATCTTTTAACCGGGCTACCGCGTGAAGTAATGATTAATGACGTGCAAGTCCGAGAGGCCATGATCAAATCTCTGCGTGTAATCGTCGACAGCATTAAAGACATTTTAGAAATGACGCCACCGGAACTCGTTGCCGACATTCATGAACGAGGCATTCTATTATCTGGCGGCGGGTCACTTTTGCGGGGGATTGATGTTCTCATCAA